>JBOGIC010000215.1:0-2645 GCA_050744985.1 Acidimicrobiales bacterium | reverse complement strand
ACGCCTTGAGGTTGGTGCCCTCCTGGAAGCTGTCGAACGCCCGGTAGGCCTTCAGGTACGTCTCCTGCACCAGGTCCTCGGCGTCGGCGGGGTTGCGGGTCATCCGGAGCGCGGCCGTGTAGAGCGACCCCATGTGCTCCATCGCGAGCTCTTCGAACCGCGCCTTGTCGGCCACTGCGCGCCGACGCTACTGCGATTGCGTTCGGCCACGCAGGCGGATTGCGTTCGGCCACGCAGGCGGATTGCGTTCGGCCACGCAGGCGGACTGCGTTCGGCCACGCAGGCGGATTGCGTTCGGCCACGCAGGCGGGTTCACTCCGAACGATCCGCGGGTAGATCCTTCGGAGACCACAAGGAGGAGAACTGATGCCCGACGACAAGGACATCATCGAGGCCGACATCGAGTCGAAGCACCGCGCCAATTCCGACGAGGGATGGCGGGCTCCGATCACGGACGGCGACGGTCCGGTCCAGCATTCGATCTACGACGGCGCGGGCAACGAGATCGTCGTGGTGTCGGGGACCGACAAGGAGGGCACCAGGAAGCAGGGCACCGGCAGCACCGCCGAAGAGGCCGCCAAGGACGTTCGCGACCCCAAGCAGGTCATCGGCGAGGGCTTCTACCCGCCTCCTGGGCACTGAGGCCATGACCACCTCTGACCTGCCGATGGACACCGGCGTGTGCGAGAAGTGCGGCTCCGGTGTGCACTTCAACGAAGAGGGCCGGGTCGCCTGCGACGGGTGCGACCGGACGACGGACAGCTGCGCCTGCGGCGACCAAACCTGACCGGGTAGCGTCCCGCCCGTGCCCGAGGGAGACCTGGCCAGCGCGGCCGCCGGACTCGACGACGACTACCTCAAGGTCTTGCTGCTGATGGCGCTCAACCGGGCGCGCAGCGAGGAGCCCCGCCGCGCCGGCTTCTGGCATGCCGTGGCCGTCGTGCTCGCCGAGGAACAGGAGAAGCGGAGGAGCGCCGCCGCGCTGGTGCCGGGCCGCTTCGCCGCCGCCGCCGAGGCCGGGCGCCCCGAGCTCGAGGCGGTCATCGGGGAGATGCGCTCGCAGCTCGCCGCCCTCGAGGCCGAGGTCCGCGAATCGGTCGGCGACATGGACGTCGCCGGGGACTGAAATCCCCCCTACAGCTTTCGCGTCGCGATGCCGAAGAGCGACGCGGAGGTGATGCCTTTGCCTCGCAAGCATGGGACCGACTGGTTGGCCTTTGTCGTACTCCTACTCATCGGAGCGCTGTTGTTCGCCGCCCTCATGGACCTCGGCACGCACGGCGCGACTGAATTCCTTACTCGTTAGCACCTAGCTTCCGCCCTGGCCTCGAGATCCGCGTGTTGCCACCCGCAACAGATCGCGGATCTCGGCCAGCAGCAGCGCCTCGTCGCTCGGGATGGGTGCTTCCTCCTCCGGCTTGACCTTGGGCTTCATGAACCGCGACGCCGCCTTGATCACGACGAACAGCGCGAGGGCGATGAACAGGAAGTTGACGAGGGCCGTAAAGAACGCCCCGATGCGGATCACGCCGTCCCCGATGTCGATCGTGACGTCGTTGAAGTTCGGCTCGCCGAAGATGGCACCGATGATCGCCATCAGGATGTCGTTTGTGAACGACGAGATCACGAGGCCGAACGCGGCGCCGATGATCACCGCCACCGCCAGATCGAGCACGTTGCCGCGCAGGATGAATGCCTTGAACTCGTCGATGAGCGACTTCAACGGGCCCCTCCGGTAGCTAGGCGGCCCCGAGGATCGGGTAGCCGCACCATTCGAAGCGGTGGGACCGCGAGCGCCCCGCCTCAGCCGGCGCCATAGGCATCATCACCAGGAACCGACGCCCGCTCATGACCGTCCCTCCGACGCGCCGGAGGCTACTGCTATTGCCCCGAAAGGAAGGGTTCGCCCCGTCCTTCGCCCTTCCACAGCCCGGTCTCGCACATGCTGACCTGCTCTTTCGTTCGGGGATGAGCACGCGAAGGGCGGGGCGAACCTTGTCGGTAGGGGCACTACCAGGCCACGCGCCGGTGCCGCCGGCACCGGCCCGAGCCACCTACGACTCGCTACGCCACATCCTCGCTGACGGCATCGGCGGCGACATCGAGGGCGGCGGCGCCGTTGCCGGTCGGCGCCGTGCCGTTGACGCTCCCGTGCCCGTTGCCGTTGGGACGCAGCATGTTCATAACCGTGGCGGCGAGCCCGTCGAGGGCGCCGCCGCCGGGACCGGTAACCAACACGTCCGGCACGACCGAGATGTGGCCCTCGGCCACGGCGTTGGCGACGGCCACGAGCGCGGTCGCCATCTCACCGATGGCGGCGCGCTGGGCGTCGAAGCCGGTCGCCTTGGCCAGGCCGAACGCCTCGGTGGCGCGGGCCTCGGCCAGCCCCAACGCCTGGGTGCGGTCGGCTTCGGCCTGCCCGGTGAGGCGCAGGTAGGCGGCCTCGCCACCGGCTTCGGCCTCCCGGGCCCGGGCCTGGTTGGCGCTGATGTCGACCGACACCTGGGCGGCGGCCAACTCGGCCTGCATCTCCGCCGTCCCCCGGGCCTTCTCGACCTGGATGCGGGCGGTCTCGGCCTTCTGCTGCTCGACGTAGGTGGTGCGCTCCTGGTTGGCGATCTCCCGCCGGGTCAGCACCTCGACCA
>JBOGIC010000214.1:0-2280 GCA_050744985.1 Acidimicrobiales bacterium | reverse complement strand
CATCGGTGGTGCCCGTGCACTCGGTCACGATGGGCGCGCGGCCCACCAGGGCCATCTGCTGCGGATCTCCGCCGTAGCAGTGAAAGGCCGCGGCGGAAAACCTGGTCGGCGCCGCCGCGATCTGCGCGGCGGCGTGGGACCAGCCGTCCCAGTTGTGATCGTGGGCCCAAAGGGCGACGGCGGTGTCCGAAAGCGTGTCTTTCACCGCGGAGGCCACGGCTGAGACCTGCGGGTCGGTCATGAGCATCGTCGGATAGCGGTCGTCGCTGTGGCCGGGCTCGTTGCCAACCGTCAAGGCCGCCAACGGGACCCCTCTCGCTAGGAGGGCCCGCACCTGGCCCGCGAGCAGGCCGGCGTAGGCCGCCTCGGACCCTTGCCTGAGCTCACCACCCCTGAGGTCGTTCGTGGTCTTGAAGGACCTGGGCGCCGACCATGGCGACGCGACCACCCCAAGCTGCGCGGTCCGCCGCTTCGCGACCGTGACGACGTCGATCGCCCGTCGCAGCTCGATCGGCGGGGCATTCGGGTCCGCCCACTCCCAGTCCTCCCGGGACCGGTACGGGTCGGGGTCGTTGAACGAGAAGTCCGTCGCCGACAGAGGCAGCCGCAGGAGATTGAGCCGCGCCCCGTCCGACTTCAACGGGAGGAAAAAGAGGTCGTACAGCGACGAGTTCTCGCGCAGGAGCTTGACCGACGCGTCCGTGACCGCCGCACCGACACCGAGCCAGGTCTGACCGCGCTGGGCCGTGTTGACCGTCAACGTGGTCTGCTCACCGCTCCCCGGCTGTACGGCCGGGCGCAGGCGGATGTCGGACCGGGTAGGCGAGGTCACCCACCCCGTCCATGCGGAGCTGGTCTGTGCTCCGGTCGGCGTTGCGATCGTCACCAGTGAGATACCGGTCGTCATCAGGGCCGCGAGAAGCGCAACCGCCGGGCGGGCGCGAAGGGCCGACGACATGCGACTTGAACCCATTCCCCCACCCCCGCGGCCCCCGAAGCGGCCGGCCTGCCCGTCCGCCGTTGCCGTCGGCGGATCAGCCTACCGGGTCGAACGCGGGCGGCGAGGGCCCGCAGGCGACCGGTGAGGTCGGGACGGACATCCACCACCGAGAAGCCCGCCTGGTGCGCCATGGCGTCGACCGTGGCGGCGTGGTGGGGGGCGATCTCGACGACGAGGCGTCCGGGGCGGCGGCGCCACTTTGGGGCTTCGGCGACGATCTCGACGATCCCCTCGAGCCGGTGGGACCCGAGACCAGGGCGGCCACGCGTTCCCAGTCGGCGACCTCGGCCGGCAGTTCCTCGTCCGCAGCCACGTAGGGCGGGTTGGAGGCGATCAGGTCGACGCTGCCCCGCAACGTCGCCGCGAGGGCGTGGACCACCGTCCCTCCGCCATCTGCGTCGTTCGGCCCCCCGGTCGTGGTGTCGACCCACCCGAGCACACGCAGCCCTATGACCGCCCCTCCGCGGGGCGGCCCCGGCCGAACTGCTGTTCCACCCACCCCTCGGGATCTTCGACTACAACCATCTGAAGATGCACGCGTGCTGCACGGCCTCCGACCGCGGAAGCGTCAGCACGGAGTCGGCGATCCTTCCGTTCCCGGCCGTGACCACGCGCAACGCCATGGAGCGGCCGGCGTGCTGAGGACGCGATCCGCGTCGTCGGCGACCAATTCGCCGCCGAGATTCCGGCGGAGATCTGCCAATCAATCAGCCCGGAGCCAGACCCCGGAGCATCGCCGAGCGGCGGCAGCGGGTTGGATAGTCTCGGCCGGTGGTCGAGGTCACGACGCGAGACGGGCCGGAGGCGCCGACGTTGGGCCTCGCGTTCCCCGGGCTCACCGGGCTCGATGACGACACCAACGCCGCGCTGGCGAAGGCGCTGGCGGACTGCGGGTACGCGCCGGCCGACGGGGCCGGCCTGGCCGACGTGCGGTTGACCGGTATTGGGCACGCAAGCATCCGCCGCGACCTTCGCCTCGCCCTCGAGGCGGTGTTGCGCCAGACGGCTCGCCCGCTCGGACCTGCTTCCTGTCGCCTTGGCGACCTCGTACCGGCCCGTGCGGAGCTCCTCGACGCGCTCCTGCCTGCAAGCGCGTGCGGTCCCCGGCTGGCCGCCATGCTCCGGCGTAACGGCTGCTCCCGGTGGTCCGAGCTGCTCGACCGCACGCTGGCGGAGCTGGACGAATGGCATGGTGTCGGCCCGGCCGGTCTCGCCGAGCTGGTCGGCATGTGCTTCGAGCAGAGCCTGGCCGGGCTCGCCGTCGACGACGTGCACCCGGC
>JBOGIC010000213.1:0-8215 GCA_050744985.1 Acidimicrobiales bacterium | reverse complement strand
GTGTGGGCCCAATCGCAAGAGCCGTGGAGCTTGAACACCTTAAGTCGCGGGTGCGCCACGTAGTCCGACAAATCGTTGAAATGCAACTTGGGACCAGCATCTTCGATGGCTCGCTCAAGAAGCGTATCATAATTGAAAGTGACGTATCCTACGCATTCACTGTTGTTTCGCGCCCACTCGTCTAAACGCTCAACGAGAAAGTGGTAGTTCGTGCAGCCATGCGTCATTAGCGACCAGTTGTGGCTCACACGTTGAATCGTCTGTTGGAGGTAATAGCGCACCGCCATGAGCTGAGACGCAGCCCTTGGATCGGTGGCTGCTTTGACTGAGACCTTGTCTAGCTCCTCCTCCAGATTGCGGCTTGGATTGACCAGCGTTGCTCGAAGTGACACAACAAGGCTTCGGAATCGCGAAATTCATTCTATTGCCTGGCAAAAGTGAGCTCGTGGATCGAAGAGTTGGCTTGCAAGGGGTGGTTGCCACTCGGGGATGTCGCGCTGTTTGAGCCGCTCGACGAATTTGAGCGGTGCTGAATCATGTGAGGCACCGGCTCCAAGGATGACGAGAAGCATCCCTCCATGATGACCCACGGGCGCGACACAACCCTCGTTGGGCTCGGCGACGGTTCCCGTAACCATTCCTCAGATGCACCCGTCGCAGGCCATTCGAGTCATCAGACCGCTCGAATCCGCAGCCGGAACCGCCGCTGTGCCCTCCGACGAAGTCGGTTCAGCACCTTTCATTGCCGTTCAGGGACGCCCGGGAACTCTCCGACGACTGCCTAGTAACCGGCGCGCTCGTGGGGGCAACCCGCTGGGTAACGGCAGCGGGCCGCGCTGGATCCGCGCGTGATTGTCGTAGCGGCCGTTGCAGTGCACTTCGCCGCTTGGGCTCACCGTGGCTCGGTCGCCCCATAACGCCGGTCTGTCGGACACGTCGAGGACGGTGCGCGAACCTTCGCGACAACCGAGTAGGAAGGGGCCCATGGTTGAGCAGCCCCGGAACAGGGACGCGTCAGGGAGATGCTTTCTCTGCTAGAGCAGCCTCGTCCGATGACGGAGGCCAAGTGCTGTCACTTCGAATGGTGCATCGAGCGTCGCGGCATCGTCAGGGACAATCAGGCGGAGGGATTTCGCGAGGTCATCGAGGGCATGCATCCGGGTTGCGCGCCATACCGGCAGTGGCTTGATCGCTACGAGGCAGGGGGCAGGGCTTGATCGGTTTCCAGCCGATCATCCGGCAAAAACCACACGCGCGCAGGCCGGACGGGGTGACCCCGATCGCCGGATGCCGGAGGAGGTAGCACGTCTCGGATCGGACGGGAGGCTGGACCGAGCGTCGTAACCGGCCCGCGGCGCAAGACGTTCCGAGTCCGCCGGGGTAGAGTTCCTCAGGATGATCGTTATCTCGGTTGGATGGCGGACGGAGGCTGATGGGTTCTAACGGATCCAGGAGGGTGTTCGGCCGATTTACCCTGAGCGAGATAGAGATCGGTATGGGACTCATGGCCCTTGTGACATTCGGAGTCTTTCGCCTGAGTCAGCAGCTATTCTATTCTCGGGTCGGCGTACGACCTGAGGAAGTCGGCCTCGACATCGTCAAGACTTTGTCGAATGCTATCCCTACGGCGATTGTGTTTGCTGTCGGCTTGGGGGTTACTCTGTCGATCATTGAGAGGTCTCGTGGCATGCTGCTGTTTGCCGCCGGTCTCTTCCTCGTCTACGTTGTCGTGGTCGTACCGATCGCGGCGTTCTTGAGTGGCGGGGCAATCAAAGATGGTCGCGGCGTCGCCCCCAGCTTCGGCGAGTTGGATTGGGGTATCGGGCTGCGTGCAGATCCGGTTAAGTCCGTCGCAGTGAAGTCCGGTTCCTCGTTCCCACCGCTGAACATGACCGAGGACTTGTTATACCTGGGTTCCGCGGATGCAACAACCATTCTCTACTCGGCGGCGCGGGATGAGTTGATCCGCATCCCAAGTTCGGAAATAGCTTTGGTGCTCGGCGAAGAGGACCGGACGTCTCGTGGTTTCCAAGTTGTCGACCGTGCCGTGGGCCTCCTGATCGGTGTCGGCTTCGTCCTTATTCCGGTCATGATCGCGTACGGGATGTGGCGAGGTCGTGGAAAAGCGAACCGGACCCAGGCGGACGGCTAAGCTATTTTTGGTCTATACCTCGCGTCACGCGGAAGCTGGGAGGGTGCCCCAACCGCCGGACGGGGGATCGGCCGCTGTTTTCAAGTGCCGCCCGGACGGCCGAACAGTCTCTCGACATGCTCCGTCCCCGTCAGAACCGAGATGCTCCGTCGCGGGGTGCATCCTCAGGTCCTTGCATTCTGCCGGGATGAACTTGTTGCCGAGGATTGCTTTGGCGGTGTTGGAGGCGGTGAAGGGTCTCGGTGACCGCGTCCGGTCCATGTCCGGTGTGCAAGGTGACGGCGCGGCGCTCGTCCAGGCGGTATTTGCGCTCGGCAGTACCGGGCTCCCGATGTTCGCCT
Source organism: Acidimicrobiales bacterium (assembly GCA_050744985.1). GTDB lineage: Bacteria > Actinomycetota > Acidimicrobiia > Acidimicrobiales > AC-14 > JBOGIC01. Next base: position 5,722 of record JBOGIC010000213.1, on the reverse strand, counting down.
TCAACTCCCTGCGGTCGGACAGCGAGAGGAGCGAACAGACCGGCCTCGTGAATCTAATGATAGGTGTGTTCGGTACATTCCGAAACCCTACGGCGCACGAGCCCAAAGGTGAAATGGAACGTCAGTAATGCAGATGCGCTGGACCTGCTAACAACGCTCTCGCTCATCCATCGCAGGCTCGACCGCGCGGTGGCCACGGCGATTACTACCACCGCGAGCTAACGCCACCGACCTGTCCCCGAACGCCGGATCGGGGTCGCGCCGGAACTGGTGATCCGGAGCGCTCGGGTCCAGATCTGCGCGAGGGCGAGTGAGCACGCAGATCGACGGTGCGGCGCGCGGTTCGCTCGCGACCGAATATTGGTCGGGTAGTGGCGCAGTTGAACGTGCTGTCACGCCCATGGATTGACGACGGCAAGGCGCTCGAACCGCGCGAAGTCCTTGACGTTGCGAGTGACGACCGTCATGCGCTGGACCAGCGCGGTCGCGGCGATGAACGCGTCCCGAGTCGGAGCGGGATCCGGAACGTGTAACGCCGCGGCGCGCTTGGCGACCGCCTCGTCGATGGGAAGGATGCGGTCGGCAAATGCAGCGGCGACGCTCTCGTCGAGCCACTGCCGGAGGATCGCTCCTTGGCGCGCGTCGCGGCGTTCGGCGAGCAGGACGCCATGTTCGAGCTCGTGGACGGTCATCGCGGAGACGAACAGCTGGGCCGATGACACGCCCGTCACCCAGTCAGCGACTCCGGGGTTCGCCCTCCCGGCTCGCACCTTGCGAAGCTCGGACACGACGTTCGTGTCGAGCACGAACATCAATCGAAGACCGCCGGCATCGGGGTCTCCTCGCGGGTGGGCACTTCGAAGTCGACGTGCTCGATGCCCGGGGGTCGGCTCAGCGTGTCGAGGACTGAATGGGCGCCGATCAGCTCCTCGTACGCCTCGTAGGTCAACAGCACATGAGCGGGCCGCCCCCGATCGGTGATGTAGACCGGGCCGTTCTCAGCGGCCTTCTTCGCTCCGGCGGTGTCTTGATTGAACTCTCGACTTGAGATGTGAGTGGCCACGGCACCTCGCTGAACCATGTGAGTAGCAACGTGTCTACGTTACCACCGGGCAGTGCCTCGCCTTTCGTCCGCCGCACAGATCGACGGGTGCGTGCAGCCTGTGTGAGCGACAAATCGCCGCGCGCTCATCACCGTTCGCGCCGACTCCGGAGGGCAGGGCGAGGTCACAGCCGCGGGATGCGCTGGGGGTGCCGCAGCGCAGGATCTGCCGGTAGGTCGCTTCGTCGCTGTCGGTCTCGGCCCGTGCCGCCGCCACGATCCCCGGCAGCGCCCCGTCGGCGAGGACCGCCCGGTGCATGGCGGCGAAGCCCTCGCTGTAGGAGACCCGCGGGAGAGGTCGAAAACCGGCCCGCCCTGGCGGTTTGTCATCGTCTCCATGTACACCTGGTTCTGGACGCTGCCCGAGCCACGACATCCGCCAGCATCTCAGGCCGGTGTCGGCCGGTGATCGCCCCCGTCTTGCCGAAAGCGGCGAAGAAGTGATCGTGCCCGGTCTCGCCCTGGCCGGGCTGGAATCCCTCCATCGACCAGGCGCGGATGACCTGGGTGCGGACGGCCGCGTCCGTGACCGCGTCCCCGGCCGGGCGCTGCCCGGGCCCACAGGGTGGGGCCGCGGCGACGAACGTGACCGTGTGGATGCAGTTGCCGTCGTTGGTGGCCAGGGTGATGAGCAGCTCCTCCGAGGCGGCGGCGGAGAGATGGGTGTGGACGTCACCGCCCTTCGGCAGGTCCAGGAGGAACGACCGCAAGTGGCCCGGGTCTCGACGAGCCAGGGCGAGGGCGCCCTCGACGCCCGCCTCGAGCGCCGAGGTGCGGGAGAGTTGTGCCGGGGGCGGGCGTCGCGGCGACGACCGGCGCGACCACCACCAAGGCGACCATCCCGACGAATTGCGCACTTCGGATCCGCGTGATGTCCCGCCCCCCTTGGTGGCATCCGAGTGCCACGCAACCCGCGCAAGATAGCCCGTCGCGCCTTCTCGACGGCGAGGGGTCAGGAGGGGGATCGCTCGCGTCGGCTCAGGGACCGGCGTCGTTCTGAGCCGTCACCAGCTGGTACGGACGTGCCGAAAATTCGACGGCGCGGCCACGCCCCGGTTCGTAGCGTGCATGGCGTGGCGGAGCTGCGGTGGCTCACGGAGGCGGACGGTGCCGGCTGGGACGAGTTCGCCGACCTATTCACCCGTAGTCGCCGGGAGGCTATCCCCGCCGAGCGGCTGTGGTCGGCCGCCGGATGGCGAGACGCGGCGCGCCACCTTCCGTCGCACCGGCGGGTGTTCCACGTGGTAGCCGAGCAAGGCGGCCAGGCGGTCGGCGCAGCGACGTTCCGGATGGACGCGGTCCGGCCTACGGAGGTGTGGATGATGTTCCTGTACGTGGTTCCCGAGCAGCGCCGGCGGGGCGTCGGGTCGCAGCTACTCGACGCGGTCCGGGCCGTCGCCGGGTCCAGCGGTGCGGCCCGCATCTCGACGTCCACGTATGTCGGCGACGCGGCCGGGGTCGCGTTCGCCGAGCTGGCCGGGGGCCGCCCCGGCCTCGTGACCGAGCAGCAGCGCTGCCCCACGGCCAGCCTCGACGTAGCCCAGCTCCAGGCGTGGCGGGACCGGGCCGCCGAGCGGGCCTCGGGCTACTCCCTGGTCGCCTTCGACGGCGTCTGCCCGGATGAGCACGTCGACGCCTTCGTCGCCGTCATGCCCATCATGAACACCGCTCCCCGTATGGACTGGACCGAGGGGTACGCACCGACCCGCGAGCAGGTCATCGCGAACATGGCCGCCGGCGCCCGGCAGGGCTACGACCACTGGACGGTCTGCGCCCGCGACGACCGCACCGGCCAGTTCGTGGGCTACACGGAGGTGTCGGTCCGGGAGCACACCCCGTGGCTCGCGGCCCAGGGCGACACCGGCGTCCACCCCGACCACCGGGAGCGGGGGATCGGGCGCTGGCTGAAGGCCTCCACCGCGCTCCGCCTCCTGGGCGAGAAGCCCGACGTGGAGTTCATCGAGACGTGGAACGCGTCCGTGAACGCTGCCATGCTTCGCATCAACCGCGCCATGGGGTTCGCCGTCGTCGCCCGCCGCCAGGAGTGGGATGTGCCGGTGTCCCCGGTCTGTCGCCGTGATCAATGAGGGCGTGCCGAACGTCCGCGAGGTGGTGTTCGCCCGCGCCTGGTCGCGATCGACGGTCGGGCACGGTCGAGTCCTTCCCCGTCTGCGCCGACGACGAACGGTCAGGCGAGGGCGGCGACCACCAGGTTGTCGAAGGCCAGCTCACCGGTCGTCGAACTGGCCGCGAGCCCGGCTTGGCCGGGGCCCAGGCCCGCGGGGTCGGTGGCGATCCCGACCTCGCGGTCGTTGATGGACAGAAGGAGTGTGGTCGTCGCGCCACCGACGCAGTCGAGCCGGAGGCGGAAGACGAACGCCGCCGGCTGGACCGCGGCGATGTCGGGCGAGCGCCCGCGGGCCAGCGTACGGGAGACGTACGGCGAGCCGATCGTCGTGCGGTCAAGGCTCCACGAGCCGTCGGGGCTCACCCGCGCCCGGTACAGGTCGGACCCGAGCCCCATCGACCGGCAGTACAGCCCGAACCAGTTGTCGGGCTCGCCTGACACGTTCTGGACATCGACCGAAATCCGGAGGTTCTGCGTCTGCTCGACCTCGGTGTGCTCCGGAGCCTGTTCTGGGACGTGGGTGTAGATATCGAGATCGCGCCTGAACCGCTGGCGGTACATGCCGTCGATCGTGACGACGCTGCCGTCGTCGTCATCCCCGGCGCGGAACACCCGGTCGCTCGAGAAGTCGTCACGGAAGATCACACGCGGTGCGAGGGTCGTGGACGTCGTGGCGGCGAGACTCGTCGGCGGGGCGGCTCCCTGGCCGCCGCCGTCCGCGCTGATCACGGCGAGGGCGGCCGCGTCGCCGATCAGCACCAGGGCGATCAGCATGCCGACGATCCGATGCGCGACCCACGACCCGTGCACGGGCCGAAGATATCAAAGGGCACGAAACGTCATACGACGCGCTCCGACGATCGAGCCGGCGATCGTGACCGTGATCACCCAGACGTGGAAGACCGCACCAGGGAGGATCTCCGCCACCGGCGCCACGTCGCGTGCCGAGAGGGCGAACCCGACGATGCACGCCACGACTTCCGCCCAGAACAACCCGTAGGTGAGCCGGCGCCACGTGGGGCCCGGCTGCGCGGCCGCGAAGCGCCACATGAGCAGGGGCAGGGAGGCGCCCAGCACCAGGGCGCTGACGGTGTGGATGCCATGCAGGGCGGCGTCCCCGCCGATGGGCACGAAGGCGGCGACGACCTGGCCGGCCAGGCCGGCGAGCATGACGAACGAGAACCCGCGCGCCACGGGGTAGTGCGACCGCACGTACCCGTGGAAGACCGTCAGCAGGACCGCCGGCACGGCGAGCCCGAGCGTGAACAACACGGCCGACTCCGGGCGGCTCCCGAGATGGCTCAGCGGGTAGGCGCCGAGGAGGTCGAACTCCGCCAGCACGACCGCGGTGGACAGGATCGTCCAGACACAGACGACCGCGGCCACGCCCGAGAAGCGGAGGCGTCGATCCATTCGCACCAGAGTGTTCGGCGCGACGACGCCCGCGTACGTCGAGGCCCGACGAACTGGTCAGCGCAAGATCTCGACCAGCAACACCCACGCGCTGGACAGTCCGGCGCAGAACGCGAGTACGACGGCCGCGGGGATCCAGTACAGGCCCCCACCCGCTTCCGCGAGCACGGTCGCCCCGGCCACCAGGACGAGAATTGGGATCGCGATGCTCGGGAGCAGGCGGCCGAGCAGCCAGGACACGCGCCTCTCCTGCTCGGCGCGCAGCGCCGGCCGATTCAACCGTAGGAGGACGGCGCCGACGATGAGCCCGATGGCGACGAACTCGGCGCCCAAGGCGGCCGTGGCCTGATCGGGGATCAACAGGCAGATGCCCACCACCAGCGGGAAGCTGAACAGGACCAGCGCCGATCCGGCTCGGGCCGGCAAGGTCGGGTACGAGACGATCCGCTCGAGGTTGATCGACATGGCGACGAACAACAGGCCAACGAGGGCGGCGGCCGCGCCGACCAGCGCGACGCCGAAGTCCGACCAATCGCTCGCGTGGTACGCGCTCATCGCGCCGGCCAGGGACACGCCGGCAGTATCGCGCTCTCGAAAAACTGGCGTCGAACCAGATTTTGACTCATTCCAGCCTGGCGAGGCTAGGCTCGGCGTATGTCCCGGGAGGCCGCCGATGATGCCGCCGCCGATGATGCCGCCGCCGATGCTGCCGCCGCCGATGCGATGCTCCGCCGGCACGGCATGCACGTCACCGCGCAGCGGCTGGCGGTCCTGCGGGCCGTGTCCGACGGACCGCACCGCACGGCCGACGACATCTCCACCGCCGTGCGGGCCGAGATCGGCGCCATCTCACGCCAAGCCGTCTACGACGCCCTCGCGGCCCTCACCGACAAAGGGCTCCTGCGACGCATCCAGCCCGCCGGGTCGCCGGCCCGCTACGAGAACCGGGTCGGCGACAACCACCACCACCTGGTCTGCCGCGGCTGCGGGGCCATCGCCGACGTCGAGTGCGTCGTCGGCGCCGCGCCCTGTCTCGACCCCGCCGACACGAGCGGGTTCACCGTCGACGAGGCCGAGGT
>JBOGIC010000212.1:0-4551 GCA_050744985.1 Acidimicrobiales bacterium | reverse complement strand
CCGAAGTCACCGCCGACTGAACCCGAACCTCAACAGGCCGAGGCCGCGGCCGTGATACGGATCCCCATCAACACGTCTTCACGCTGCACGTCGCCGTCATGCTCATCAAGCGTGGCGGCCCACACTCGGAGTCGCAACCCCAAGCGTGTAGCTGTCCTTTGGCAACTGAACAGTCGTGACAGGGGATGTCCCGCTCTCCCAGCAAGTCGTCAGGGCTTCCGCGGCGGATGCGGCTGAACTGCCGACCGTTTACGTTGATTGTCAACGCATACTGCGCATCGACGATCTCGGCAGGAAACCATCGGATTACTTCGGATCCTTGGTACGTGACCATTTCAGCCTGAAATAGAGTCATAATCGCTGCCTCGGCAGGGTAGAGGTCCTCACTGAGGTGGTCGTGCAGTTCGTCGCCCAGCTCATCAATGTTGAATGAGTGCGCGAACTCAAACAGATCCGCGTAGGCCGCCCGCATCTGACCCACGGTGGCGGTTACCGCATAGTGCATGAAGTCGTTTCTAAGCCTGCCAGCGCGCCGAATGCGTAGCTCCTCGTCATCTCTGAGACGGACTCCGACGGCCCGAAGGCGAGCTATGGCGGCGTCGACTCCCACGGTGGGACCAGGCGGAGGCCGGTCCGGGTTGGCCTGGACGAGCAGGGGGTGCTCCGCGGCGAGGCGCGCCTTGAGCAAGAGCTCGATGCCCTGCGCAGCGAGAACGATCGCGAACTTCCATCCGACCGGATCCTCGAGTGCGAGCTGCGAGTAGCGCAACGACTCCTCCAGGAAGTCGTAGGCATTCGCACGCACGTCAAGACGCACGAGGTGCGCCAGGTCGATCTCGGCCTCAGGCTCCATTCGGATAGTTTGCCGACTCAGCTCGTGTACCGCGGCGCCATCTGCGCGCCCCACAGACTTGCTGCCATTGCCTGATCGGCACCCAGCCGCGCTCGCGCCGCCGGCGTACCGATCGACGGCTCGGGCACGGTCAGGTCCCAACCCTCGTCGTACCCTGCGAGGGCAGGGAATCAACGTGAGGGATCCAGGGATCCGGGACGCGTTGAGGTCGGATAAGGGTGCCGTCCAATCTCGATGCCAATCCGCAGGGCTTGTCTTGGTGCACATCTGGTGCACATCAGGGTGGTCAAGCGTGGGTACCAGCGGTCAGATGCGGACACCTAAACATGCAGTTCAGCCCACATTTGTGAGCGGCAAGCCAGGTTCCCGAAACGTAGCCAATAGTTCTACCTCTACTACGACATCTGACGTGGTGGCCCGCTGACCTGCGGAGGCGCTAATGAGCTGGATCAACCAAACAATCCAGCACCCGTCAGGGGTGAACGTGTTCGGCTCTGCCGTCATCCGTACAGATCCCGACCGAGCCGTCGCTGAGATCGGAGTAACGCGCCTCGCCTCCAAGGCATCGACGGCGTTCGAGGAGACACGCAAGGCGGTCGCGAGCGTGAGCAAGTCCCTGTCCAGCAGCGGCATACCGACCGAGGCAGTCGAGATCTCTCGGGTAACGCTGCGAAGCGCCTTTGATGGTTTCGGGGCCAACGCCAAGTTCATCGGGTATCAGGCGGAGGTTTCGTTCCGCATCGTGATCGAGGCGCTCGAGAAGGTTGAACCCGTGCTGTCGGCCGCCGTTGAGGCTGGCGCCAATCAGGTAACGAGCGTGAGCTACCTGACGTCGAGACTGCGTGAGCTGCGCGCGGAAGCGCGCCAGCAGGCGGTGCGCGGCGCACGAGCGAAGGCCGAGGTTTACTGCGAAGCAGGTGGCGCTCGGCTGGGGAACGTGATCCACATCGAGGACGTCGACCCCGACTCATTGGCCATGCGCGGAGGACACGGTGAGTCACTCAACCTGAGCGCGCAGGATGAGGCCGAGTCAGGCGCTCTGCAGTCCGGAAGTCTCGTAGTCAGCGCGGCGGTGGTTGTCGGCTATTCGCTCCTGCTCGAGTAGGGCTTGGCGATGGCGAACGTCGCCGCGGTTGGGGGTCAGACCGTCCAGTGGCCGCCGGGGACGGACCGGATCCAGTCGGTGTACGACGCGACACGCGTGTAGACGCCGCCGTCGCCGCACGGGCGGACGCTGCTCGCGGTGGCGCGGGAGGTGACACCGGCGAGTCGCCATTCGGTCCCCGACTGCACGTAGGCGGGACCGCCACTGTCGCCGTTGCAGCTGTCGCGGTCGAGGAACGGAGCGCCGGCGACGAACTCGCTCGCGAAGTCGGCGCCGTAGTTCACGTCCTCTCCGGCAAGGGGCACGTCCACCACACGCCGCCGCCCGTAGCCTCCGCTGCTATGGACATCGGTGTTGCCGTAACCGGCGAGACGGACGGAGACGGCGGCCTGGAGATGGCCCGGCTCGGCCATCGCGCGCGGCACGCCGTCGGCATCCCTCGTCAAGATCAGGACGGCGATGTCGTGCGTCGCGCTGCGCGGTGGCGCATAGTCGGGATGCGTCACGGCCTGCTTCACCCGCACGACGGTGCCGGCGGCGGGCCTCTTGACGTCCTGGCCCACGAAGATCCGGTTGGAACACATCCCGAGGATGCAGTGGGCGGCCGTCACGACGACGTTCGGTGCCACCAGCGTGCCGGTGCAGCACCAGCCGTTGATGGCGCCGACGGCCACGCAGTCCGGGAAGCGTCGGGTCGGTATGCCACCGACGATCCGCTGGACGTCGGGAATCATCGCCATGGCGTTCTGCAGGTACACCGGGTCCGCATAGATGCTGTCCGAAAGCGGACCGGTGGCGGTCGGCGCCATCGCCAGGCCGCGCCGTCCCTGAGTGGTCATCGGCTCCGCCGTCAAGGCCAGCACCGACCGGGCGCTCTCGATCTCTCGGGCGTCACGCTGCGAGCGGAACCGGTCGATGACGTTCACCAGCGAGTGGAACACGAGCACGAACTGCTGATCGTCCTCGCCCGCCACCGACCTGGCGAGGAGGGCCGCCGCATCCATCTGATCCTGCAGCGGGTCTTCCTCCGGGGACATGTCGTCATCCGCCATGGCGTCTCCCTTCCCGAGACCTGTTCCGTGAAGTCGAGCGGCTTCACCGAGATCGGTGACCAGTTTGTCCGCGTCGTCCCCGCACGTGGCGGTCCCCGCCGGCTCCTAGGATTTCGGCGTGGCCTGCCAGGACTGCGGGGAAGTGGAGGCACGGGTCGGGCTGGGTGATGCCAACGTCTGCGACCGCTGCTTCGACCGCCGTGTCTCAACGCTCACCGGGGATGCCCCGGCTGCCCGGGCCACCCCCACCACTCGTGCTCGTCGGGCCTGATGGACGCCGGCATCACCTTCGATTCCGCGTCTGGCGGGCGCCGCCGGGCATAGAGGTGCAGCTCGAAGAGACGGGCGTGGGCGCGGGCGACGGGTACGAGTTCGCCGTCCTCGGTGATCACGACGCCGACGTTGACGGTCTCATCGAGCGGGTCCGGCGGATCGCCGAGATCGAAGTCGGGCGCCAGTACCTGGAACGGGCGGACCACCGCGACGGCTGGCCCGTCGGTGACGAAGTCGCCGGCCGGTTCGTCTGGAGCGACGACCATCCGACAGGGACGCCCTACAACGTCGTGGTCGATGGCCGCACGCTGACCTGGGACGAGTTGCCCCCCGGTCGTCGGCGCCGCCGATGAGTGACAGCGGCCGGGAGCTCGCGCCGCGGGTGGAGCGGGCGGCGGAGGCGGCCCTCGGCGAGAAGAACTATGTGACCCCGATCGACGTGCTGATCGGGCTGCGCTGGCTGACCACTCCGGCCGTCGACCGCTGGCGGCAAGGCCGCGTCGAGGACCTCGAGCGAGTGGCCCAGGTGAACCTCGACAAGCTCTCGGAGGCCATGCGAATCTTCCGTCGCTGGGCCACGGCCCAGGGGCTGCGGCCGAGCGAGACCGCGTACGTCGCCCGCACGCGGGACCGGCGGGCACTCCGGTTCAGCCGCAGCGGCGATCCTGCCATCGAGCTCGCGTACCGGACGCACTGGATATCGCCGCAGCTGCCGGAGGCCAAGCAGCGGCAACTGGCGGAACGGCAAAGCCGAGCGCCCGACCTCGTCGTGATCAACGCCCTGCGGGACTGGACCTGCACCGTCTGCTCGGGGACCGGCGACCTGCTCATCATGGAGGAGCCCGGGCCGCTCTGTCTTGTCTGCGCCGACCTCGACCACCTCGTCTTCCTTCCGGCCGGCGACGCCGCCCTCACCCGGCGCGCCAAGAAGGCAAGCACGCTGTCGGCGGTGGTGGTGCGGTTCAGCCGCAGCCGAGGACGGTACGAGCGCCAGGGGATCCTCGTCGAGGGGGACGCGCTTGCCGCCGCCGAGCAGGAGTGCCTGGCCGACGAGGAGATCCGCCGTCGCCGCCAAGCCCGCGACGAACAGCGCCGGGCCGACGAGGATGTCGAGTTCCAGGCCGCGTTCGCCGGAGAGATCGTCGATCTGTTCCCGGCATGCCCACCCGAGCGGGCGGAGACGATCGCACGGCACGCGGCTGCTCGGCGCAGCGCACGGGTCGGCCGGTCGGCCGCCGGTAGGGCGCTCGATGCCAACGCCGTGACCC
>JBOGIC010000211.1:0-3418 GCA_050744985.1 Acidimicrobiales bacterium | reverse complement strand
CCGCCAACCAGCTCCGCAGCCGCCGCCCGTCCGTTAGGGCCCCGTAGACCTGGGCGGCGCGATCATCGCGGGCCCACCGGCCGGCGTCGTCGATCCGCAGCACCCGACCCTCGTAGAGGACGCCGGCCAGCAGCGGCGAGTGCCCCGGGCGCGGCAGCTCGGCCAGTTCGCCGACGACGTCGCTGGGCTCGTCGGGCGCGCCCGTCGCCACGAAGAAGCCGGCATGCGCGCCCGCCATCTCGACCGCCGCCTCGACGACGCCGCGCCGGAGCGGCTCCGGCTCGAGCGAGGCGCACAGGCCCGAGAGCCGGACCAGCAACCGCTCCAATCCCTCCCGTTCCGCCTGCAGCAGCTCCACCGCCTGCCGGCACAGCGACAGCTCCTCGTAGCTCACCGGCTCACCGGCTCACCCGCTCACCGGCTCACCTCGAACCAGATGGTCTTGCCTCCCCCCGGACGCCGGCGCACGCCCCACGCCCGCGACAGCGAATCGACGAAGGCAAGCCCGCGCCCGGACTCGTCCGACGACGAGGCGCTGCGCACCACGGGCGCCGTATCCGAGCCGTCCGACACCTCCACCCGCGCCGCCTCGGGCGTGAGCTGCACCACCACGTCCACCTCCGAATGGGCGTGGACGACGGCGTTGGTGACCAGCTCGCTCACCAGGAGGGTCACGACCTCGGCGACGTTGCCGATCCCCCATGTGTCGAGCGTGCTCGTCACGAAGCTGCGGGCCTCGCGAGCGCTGCGGAGGTCCGCGCCGAGGCGCGTCGACGACGCGTCGAGCACCTGATCGACGAGGCCGACGAGCGCCACCAGACCGGCGAGATCGTCGCCGAGGCGGCTGGCGGCCGTGTCCTTGCGGATGTAGCCCACGGCCCCCGCCGCGCGGGACACGCGCCGGAGGTCGTCGTCACCGTAGGCCGACGCCAGGACCACACAGCAGCCCGGCGCCGCCGAGCGGAGGCGGTGCAGCGCGTCGAACGCGTCGCCACTCGTCATGTCGCAGTCGACGAACGCGACCTCGGCGCCCGTTGCCGCCGCCACTGACACCAGCGAGTCGCCGTCGCTGGCGTCGCCCACGACCGAGAACCGGTCGTCGGGCTCGAGGGCGAGGCGGATCATCAGCCGGTAGTCGGCATCGTCGTCGGCGACCACGACCCGCTTCGTCACGAGCCTGCCTTCGGTACGGTGAACGAGAACGTCGTCCCCGTCGCGCGGCTCGACCGGCACTCGATCGCCCCCCCGTGACGCTCGACAATCCGCCGGCTCAGGGCGAGGCCCGTCGCGCCGGCGCCGGCGAACACCGTGAACAGGCGCGGGACGTCCGCGTCGCTCACGGCCTGCTGTTCGGTGGCCAGGGCGATCCGCCAGCGGCCGTCCTCCGGTGTTGCCTCCACCCGCACCTTCGTGCCGTCACCGACGCCTTCGCCTTCGCCGTGGCCGGCCAGGGTGCGCAACAGCTCGGTCAGCAGCAGCACCAGCAGCCGGCGGTCGGCCCGCACGACGGGCAGGTTGCCCTCGTCGACGCCCACCCCCACCTCGGCGGCGGACTCGGCGACGGCGTCGGCCAACGCCACCTCGGTCAGCTGCAGCTCCTCGGTCGATACCCGGGCCAGCGCCAGCAGCTCGCCGACATGGGCCCGGGCCCGGTCCAAGCCCGCCGCTGCCCGCTCCGCCAGCATCGCCGCCTCGCCCTCCAGCCCGTGGCGCGTGCGCAGCAGATCGATGAACCCCGCGGCGGTGTTGAGCGGGTTCACGAGGTCCCGCGCCGCCACCTGGGCGAAGTGGTCGAGCGCCGCGTTCGAACGTTCCAGCTCGACGGCCTGCCGCGCCAGCGACTGGTGCAGCCGGTCGAGCTCGTCCAGTTGGTGCTGGATCACGACGCCGCGCTGCCACAGCTCACTGAGCACCATGACCTTGGCGCGCAGGATCTCGGGCTCGAACGGCTTGGACAGGTAGTCCACGGCCCCCGCCTCGTAGCCCTTCAGGTGGTGCTCCAGGGCGCCGCTGATCGCCGTCAGGAAGATGATCGGGACGTGGCGCGTGCGCTCCCGGCCCTTGATGAGCCGCGCCGTCTCGAAGCCGTCGAGCACGGGCATCTGCACGTCGAGGATGATCACGGCGAACTCGTCCGCGAGCAGCCGGCGCAGGGCGTCGTCGCCCGAGCGCACCGACACCAGGTCGAGTCCGAGCGGCTCGAGCACCGCCTCGAGGGCGAGGAGGTTCTCGGGCCGGTCGTCGACCAGCAGCACGCGCGGCTGCGGCTCGCTCACGGGCTCATCCACTCATCACCGGTACAGCCACACCCGCATGACCTCGAGCAAGTGGTCGGGCTCGACCGGCTTGGTGATGTAGTCGGACGCGCCCGCCGCCAGGCTCTTCTCCCGGTCGCCGCGCATGGCCTTGGCCGTCAACGCGATGATCGGCAGGTCGCGGAACCCGTCCTGTTCGCGGATCGCCCGCATGGTCTCGTAGCCGTCCATCTCCGGCATCATGATGTCCATCAGGACGAGGTCGACGCCGGGGTTGCGGCGCAGCAGGTCGACGCCCTCGCGCCCGTCGTGGGCACACAGCACCTCGAGGCCGTAATCCTCGAGCACACTCGTCAGCGCGTAGACGTTGCGCACGTCGTCGTCGACGATCAGCACGCGCCGGCCCGCGACGACTGCCGCGGTGTCGGCGGCACGCGCCACCGCCTCGTGGCGCAGCTCGCCGTTCCCACCGGCACCGATGGCCCGCTCGACCGGCTTGGCCGCCGCCGGACGCTCCATCGTCGTGGGCAGGAGCAGCGTGAACGTGCTCCCGCGCCCGGGCTCGCTGGTCACATGGATCTCCCCGCCCAGCAGGCGAGCGATCTCGCGGCTGATCGACAAGCCCAGGCCGGTGCCGCCGTAGCGGCGGCTGGTGGTGCCGTCGGCCTGCTGGAACGCCTCGAAGATCACCAGCAGCGTGTCGCTGTCGATGCCGATGCCGGTGTCGGCAACCAAGAAGGCGACAACGCTCGGGGCCGAGCGCAACTGCCGGCTCGCCACCAGGTCGCCCGGCGCTGCCGGCTTGACGCTGAGGCGCACCGAACCTTTCTCGGTGAACTTGCACGCATTCGACAGCAGGTTCTTAAGGATCTGCTGCACCCGCCGGGAGTCGGTGACGATCTCGCCGGGCGCGTCCGGTGACACGTCGACCGCGAACACGAGATCCTGCTGTTCGGCGATCGGCCGGAACATCTGGTCGAGCTCGTCGCAGAGGTCGGCCGGGCGAACCGGCGCGAAACCGATATCCATCTTCCCGGCCTCGACCTTGGACAGGTCGAGGATGTCGCTGATGAGCGACAGGAGGTCGTTGCCGGCGTCGCGGATGCTGCGGGCGAACTCGACCTGGCGGTCGGTGAGGTTGCCGTTGGGGTTGTCGGCCAGCA
>JBOGIC010000210.1:0-4377 GCA_050744985.1 Acidimicrobiales bacterium | reverse complement strand
GGCACGATCCGTCCCCGCATGGGGTTCTCGGCGGTCAGCAACCCGTGCACGTGCGCACCCCATACCCACCACGCCTACTGGCGACTCGACTTCGACATCCTTGGCAACGACCCCAATCTCGTCCAGGAGTTCAACGAGCCCAACCTGCCCGGGCACCTCGCGCCCTGGCACACGATCCGCTACGAGGTGTCGCGGCCGCGAGACCCGAGCCACAAGCGGCAGTGGCGCGTGCGGTCGATCCGCTCGCCGCACGGCTACACGGTGATCCCGGGGCCCGATGACGGCATCGCCGACGCCTACGGGGCGGGCGACTTCTGGGTGCTCCGGTACGACGGGTCGGAGATCGACGACGGCCAGGGCTTCACCACCGACCCCGCCCGGTCCCGCGCCCAGCTCGACCGCTTCGTCTCGGGGGAACTGGTGGAGCGCGAGGACATCGTCGTCTGGTACGGCGCCCACTTCCGCCACGCACCCGATGAAGAGTCCAATGGGCACGGTCACTGGGTCGGCCCCACGCTCGAGCCCTTCAGCTGGAAGCCGCGCGCCGAGCGCGAGCCCTACGCGCCGCTTGTACCGCCCGTGATGGAAGGCCCCGACGACGACGATGACGACGACGACTGGGAAGACGACGACGAAGACGACGAGGAGGGCGACGAGGAGGAGGAGGAGCCGTCGGGCGCCGAGTAGCGCAGGACCACGTTGCGCAGTACCGGAGTCCAGCGTGAATCGTCGGTCGCCAGCGTCGCCTGGTACTGGGCGAAGCGGCCCTGCACGGGTTCGCCGGGCGCCGTCCACGGCGTCCAGGTGTCGTCGGGCGTCGGGGTATCGCCGCCGCGCCGTTCGATGCTGATGTGGGTCGGCGCGGGTGTGTCGGCATCCGCGTCGGCGCCCACCCACGCGACAACCCCGCCGGCGTCGTGCACCCGCGAGGTGAACGTGCCCTCGGAGGCGTAGGGCGACATCCGCATCCACTCCACCGTGAGGGGATCGGGGGCGAGGCTGGCGTTGCTCGCGAGCGGGCGCATGTACCCCACCATCGGCACGAGTTGATGGGCGACGCGCCGGCCGTCGACGGAGAACTCGACCTCGAGGATGTTCCACTCGATACGGAACCGGTGGGGACTGCCCAACAGGGACGTCGCCAGGCGGTTCTCCTCCGGGATGACGAAGTTCGTGCGGGCATAGAGGCCGTGGCCGAACTTGGTGCTGAACGTGATCCACGGCACCGTGCGGAAGTTGGTCCCGAAGCCGATGTGCTGGTGGGGGCGCTTGCGGAACGTGGCGCAGAACTCCAGCGAGCGCTCGGAGGGGTACAGACCGTACAGGCCGACGGTGGCGGCCTCGAGGACGATGCCCGTCGTGGCGTGCTCGACCTTGCCGCCGTCCTTCCAGGGCTCGCTGTACCACTGGGGCGGCAGCGTCGCCCCGTTGAACTCGCCGGTGGCGGCGGGCGTCAGGATGATCTCCGGACCGTCGGAGGTGCTGGCCAGGAACAGCCCCGGGCCCGCCGTGCCCGCGTGGAAGTCGTCGGCGGAGCGGGCGTCGGGGGCAGGCACGCCAGGCATCCTCGCGCGGCATTCCCCCGAAATCGGCCAAGCCTCCGGGAGTAGACTGCATACTCGCCAGGTTCGGGTTCCTGGTCGCCAACTGTTCGCGGGAACGACGCCACTCCATCGCCGAAGGGATCCGCGCCATGCCGCTGTTCGCCAAGAAGTTCAGCCTCGACGAGATCCAGCGGGAGGCCGCAGCGGAGCTCGACTCAGCGGTGGCCCGCGCCAAGCCCCCGACCGAGGCGGAGCGCACGTGGGTCCTGCCGATGCCGGAGACGCCCAATCTGCGGCCGGCGCCGCGGCCGCGCACGGCCCGTCGTCCTCGCATCGTGTGGGACGAGCCCGAGGAGCCCATGGAGGCGGCACCAGCGGCGCCCCCGCCCAAGGCCAAGGCCAAGGCCACAGCCACCCGGCGGAAGCCCCCCGCCCGGTCGGCGGGCGCACAGCCGGCGGCTCGGAAGGCGCCGTCCAAGACGGCGAAGCCGGCCGCCACCAAGACGACCAGCCGGACCAAAGCCCCGGCCGCGGCGCGAGCAAAGGCCCCGGCCCCGTTGCGGCGCGCCAAGCGCCCGTCCTAGACGGAAGCGTCGTCGCCCGGCGGCGCGGGCTCAGGGACCTCCCACTCGACGAAGAACTGCTGCTCGAGCGCCGTCAGGTTCAGGTCGAGCACGTCGTCATCGGCGTGTTCGCGCTCGCGTCCGTGCGGGTGGAGGGTGACGGTGGGGGGCAGAGAAATCATGCTGGTCCTTCAGCGGGGCGGCGGCGCACATTTGGGGAGAAACCAAGGCTGCTTTGGTCTCAGCATGCACAGAATACCGCTGCTTGTTCGGCGCATCAACGGGTTGGGTACGGTCCAGGTGTCCATGAGCACGATCGAGGTCACGCCGCACGGTTCACACCGCCACGAGGTCACGGTCACGGGCGACGGCACGACCACATCGCACCAGGTCACGGTCCCTGATGGACTGCTCGAGCAGTGGGGCCTGACCGACGCCGACGAGGAAACGGTCGTGCGCGAGTCGTTTGCCTTCCTCCTCGAGCGTGAGCCGGCGACCTCGATCATGAGCGAGTTCTCGCTCTCGGTGATCTCGCGCTATTTCCCCGAGTACGGCGACGAGCTTCCCCGCCGCCTCACCGAGCGCTGAGGTAGCCCTCCACCAGCTTCAGCCACACCTCGCTGATGGTCGGGAACGGCGGCACGGCGTGGCGGAGCCGTTCCATGGGCGTCTCGCTCACGATCGCCACCGTGGCGGCGTGGATCAGCTCGCCCACGCCCGGGCCGGTGAACGTGGCGCCGATGAGCACTTCGCGATGGCGGTCGACGATGAGCTGGCACGTGCCCGAGATGTCCTCGCCCCGCACGGTCGCGCCGGCCACCGACTCGGTCGGGCAGGCGACGACGCGGGCCTCGATGCCGGCCTCGCCGGCGTCGTGCTCGGTGAGCCCGACGGCGGCGACCTGGGGGTCGGTGAAGACGATGCGCGCCGCCGCCCGGTGGTCGGCCCACGCCTCGGTGGACGTGCCGAGGATGTTGTCGGCGGCCAGGCGGGCCTGGTACTTGCCCATGTGGGTGAACAGCGATCGCCCGTTCACGTCGCCCACGGCGTAGAGCCACCCGTCCGCCACCGCAGTGGAGCGCAGGTGGTCGTCGACGTCGATGGGGTTGCCGGGCTTGAGGCCTACCGTTTCGACGCCGAGGTCCCAAGTGTTGGCGGCCCGGCCCACCGCCACCAGCAGCTCGTCGGCCGTCACGCTCTGGCCGCTGACGAGGATCGCGGTGACCGGCCCGTCATCGGTCTCCCGGAACACCCGCACGGCGCTGGCGCCGGTGTAGACGAGGATGCCCTCGGCCACGAAGGCGGTGCGGACCTGCTCGCCGACGAATGGCTCCTCGCGGGGCAGCAGCCGCGGCGCGGCCTCGACGAGGATCACCCGCCGGCATCCCAACCGCCGGTACGCCTGGGCCAGCTCGCACCCGACCGGGC
Source organism: Acidimicrobiales bacterium (assembly GCA_050744985.1). Lineage (GTDB taxonomy): Bacteria > Actinomycetota > Acidimicrobiia > Acidimicrobiales > AC-14 > JBOGIC01. The sequence goes on along the minus strand of JBOGIC010000210.1, from coordinate 842 downwards.
CACCGCCCAGGACCAGCAACCGCTCGGGCACCTCGGTCGCCTCGGTCGCGTCGCGGTTGTCCCAGAGCCTGGTCTCGTCCAGGCCCCGCACGCTCGGCGGGCTGGCACTCGAGCCGGTGGCGACGACCACGGCGGTGCGGGCGGCGAGGCGCTGGCGGCCCTCCTCCGTCTCGACCTCGACCTGCTTCGGTCCCATGAGACGGCCGTGGCCCCGGATCAGGCGCACCTTCGACTCGGTGAGCCACTCCACCTGGTAGCGGTCGTCCCAGTCGGTCACCACCTGGTTGCGCCACGCCAGCGCGGCGGCATTGTCCACGTCGCCGGTGATCGCCTCCCGCGCGCCCGGCACCCGGCGCGCCTCCGCCACGGCGTCGCCCGGCCGGAGCAGGGCCTTCGACGGCATGCACGCCCAATACGAGCACTCGCCGCCGACCAGCTCCCGCTCGACCAGGACGGTCTCGAGGCCCCCGTCGGCACATCGCCCGGCCACGTTCTCGCCGGCCGGGCCACCACCTATGACGATCACGTCGTAGTCGTCGACCATGTCCATCCGAGGCTAGTGGCCCCCCTGCGTGGCCCGAACGCAATGACAGCAGCCCCTCAAGGTTTTGCGCCGCGCTGCCGATGGCCCAGGCGTGCCGCGGTCTCTCACCATCTCGTGAAGGTCGGCCCCGCATTCGACAGCGTGCTCGCAGCCGCTCAGAGCGACGCCCCATGGGCGTACGAGCGGCTCTGGCGCGCCTACGCGCCGCCGATCCTGTCCTACCTCCGGCTCCAAGGGGCATTCGATCCGGAGGACCTCGCATCCGAGGTGTTCCTCGGTGCCTTTCGCTCGCTCCGAT
>JBOGIC010000209.1:0-3273 GCA_050744985.1 Acidimicrobiales bacterium | reverse complement strand
ACCTCAACAACTGGCAGCACCTCTACTACAAGCAGAACTACGACCAGCTCCAAGAGGTCAAAGCCCGCTGGGACCCGCTGAACGTGTTCAACCACGTCCAGTCCGTCGAGCTGCCGTAGCGACCTCTGGAGCTAGCGGCTAGCCGCGGATGTAGCCGACCCAACTGTTGGCGACGGCGTCCTAGGTCTTGACCTGGTTCGTCTGCAGCTCCCGGTTGGCAGGTCGCGTGCGGCCGTGCTCCATCTCCTGCGCCCCGGCGATCCCGGCGCCGGTCAGCAGGGTGAGCGTGGCCGTGAGGGCCAGGGTGGCGACGGTGCGAACGTAGCGGTGCATGGCGGATACCTCCTCGGTGTCGCCGGCGAGTCCGGCGATAGGGCCACCATGACGGACGGGGGTGCCTCGCGGAATCACGGTCGGGGTCACGAATCCGGCCCTTGTGGGAAGGTTGGCCGTGCCGTTCGGCTACCTTCCGAGCCCGGCCAGCACCGAGGCATCGACGACGATCACCGGCGGAGGCTCTCGCCCTGAGCAGGCTGGGCCGGGCCCGTGCCCCGGAGGTGCATGGCGATGATCAGGCTGGTCACCGCGGCCCACGCGCACCAGAGCGAGACGAAGCCTCTGAGCGTGAGCCAGCCCAGCGCCAGCACCCCGACCAGGTTGACGAGCCCGAAGACGACGATGAAGCGGTGACTCGACGCGAGGCAACAACCGAGCGTGGCCACGACGTAGATCACCGTCAGTGTCGTGCCGTGGAACAGGCGCGCGTGGTAGTCGACGTAGAAGCCTCCGTCGGCGGCGCTCACCGGGCCCGTCACGACATTGGTGAGAAGCACGAGCGCCACCAGCGCTCCGATGACCGCCAAGCGCGCCATGAGCCGCCGGCGGTCGGCGTCGGGCTCCAGGGCGATGACGGCGGAAGGAACCAGCAGGGGAAGCCCGAAGGCGACGAGGAGGTAGGCGTAGACGGCTGCGACGCCGATGGCGGACGCGACAGTGCCGTCGATACCCCACCACACGACCACCTCGATGAGCTGGTGGACGGCGAGGATGACGGGCAGCGCCGCCAGCGGCAGCTCGGCTCGCTCGCCGACATGTCGGACCGCGTCCACCGCGATCGCGCCGACCACGACCGCGGCGGCCGCATCCACGCCCGGCGACACGCACACTCGGGACGCGCCCTAGTGATGCGGCCCAGCGACCACAAGGGTGGGCGCATGCTCGGTCGCGACTGGCCCGGCCGCCGTTGGCATCGGGTCCCTCCTGAAGGGTCGTCGATCCATCGGCGCCTGGTTCGGCCGATACTCCAGTGCAGCACGTCCGAGCGGCGTCCGGGACAGGCTCGGGTCGACCGGGCGAGTCCAACGTGGACGGGCGCAACACCCGCCGAGATATCTCTACGCGCGGCGTTTGGATATACTGTCGACGTGACCAAGCGTCTGGTCGATATCGACGACGACCTGCTCGAGGAGGCCACGTCGCTGCTCGGCGCATCCACCATGAAGGAGGCCGTGCACCGCGCCCTCGAGTCGGTCGTGCTGGCCGAGCGACGGCGGCGGCACGCTGATCGGCTCGAAACGATGCGCGGCCTGGACCTCGACAAGGCCGAGGTCATGTCCGGGGCCTGGCGCTGACCGCCTACTACCTGGCCGACAAGAGCGCCCTGGCCCGATTCCCCATCCCCGCTGTCTCTGAGCGCCTCCGGCCGCTGTTGCAGGACGGCCTGATCGGTACATGCGCCATCGTCGATCTCGAGATCCTCTACAGCAGTCGCGGCCTGTCCGACTATGAAGGGGTACTGGAGGAACGGCGGAGCCTCGACTCGGCGCCGATCACGCCCGAGGTGATGGCGACGGCGATCGAACTCCAGCATGCGCTCGCTCGGCGTGGCCAGCACCGGGTCCCGATCCCCGATCTGGTGATCTCGGCCGCCGCCAAGGCGGGCGGCCTCGTGGTGCTCCACTCCGACGCCGATTTCGAGCGCATCGCCGCCGTGGGCGGCGCCGACCACGAGTGGGTCGTCACGCACGGCTCGATCTGAGGCTGATACCCGGCTGCTTCAGCGGCGGATCGTGCTATGAGTTGCGAGCGGATACGACAACGGGCAGAGCCAGAGGCGGGAGCGCGAGGAGGCTCGTATGCACTCGCCACCGGGATGGCGTCTTGCCCGTCCCGTTCTTCGGTCTGCCCAGCCAGGCGCCGGGAATTCGCCAGCGCGAGCCTGACCACGAAGGCGAGACACGAGACGACGGCGCGTCGGCACCTGCGTGTCGTCGCGAAATTCGGGACCCTGGTGACCCGGGCGGGCCCAGTCACCCGTCGGGCGCGGGCGCGGCACCGGAGCAGCTCTATCCGGGAATCCGGGTGTGCTTCAGCTCGTTCAGCTGGGGCCACTCGACGACGAGGGCGAGAAGGCGCTCGACGGTGCGTTGAGCCAAGCCGGGCGCGCCGGTCGGGCCGTGCATCAAGCGCACGAACGCCGCCCGCTCGCCGGCGATGAGGGTCGGGACGCCGAACACGGCGTGCTGGGCGATCGAGCGCTCATGTTCGCGTCGATAGGCCTCCCGGGGTCCACCCGTGGCCACCTCGTCGAAGACGGCGTCGTCGTCGACGTCGTTGCGGGCGAGGATCTGGCGGACGACCGCTTCGTCGCGAAGGTCCAACCCCTCGTCGTGGCGGGCCGCGAACAGCCCGGGGTGGACCGCCAGGAACCGTTCCGGAAATCGGTCCCGCACGACGAGTCCGACCTGCATGGCCAAGAAGGACACGCTCGTGCCCGGCTCGTCCCAGAGGGAGGGCTGCCCCTCGGTACGTCTGGTCTGCTCTACCGAGAACGGCCAGAACTCGACGTCCCAGTCGGCGCCGGCGAGCAGCCCGGCCACGACGTGGTCGGAGAGATGGCGTGCGAATCGACCTCGATAGTCCCACGTCACCGCGAACCGGCGCCGGCCGCTGTCGATCGGACGGGCGTCCTCCACCGTGTCACCTTCGCGCGCACGACCGCGCCCGGGGGCAACGACATTGTCGGTGCCGTCGCCGGATGTGACAATGAAACCCGGTCGGATCGAAGCGGCGGAAGGGCCCGGGTGGCTGCATTCGTCTTCATCCACGGCGCCGGGGATGTCGGCTGGTACTGGCATCTCGTGGAGGCCGGGTTGCGGATACGAGGCCATGACACCGCGTCTCCGGATCTCCCCCCGCGACGACGACTCGGCCGGCCTGCCCCGAGTACACCGACACGGTGGCCGGGCTACTGGTCGGCTACGAGGTATGGGG
>JBOGIC010000208.1:0-3398 GCA_050744985.1 Acidimicrobiales bacterium | reverse complement strand
GCCGCCGGGCGGCGCCGGTGTAGCCGCGCCGCGGCGCGCGAGCATGGGCGGGTGCCTGCCGACTCCACCGGTGTCATGGCCGGCCACGGCTACTACGGCGCCCACTCCCTTCCACAGGGCTCCGCCGGAGCATTCGGTTTGCCCCTGCTCGTCCGGGCTGTCGACACCGTCCGCCTCCCCGATGACAGCACCTCGCCGGTCGTGATCGCCGACCTCGGTGCCGCCGGCGGGCGCAACGAGCTGGGCCCGCTGACCGAAGCCATCGGCGGCCTCCGCCAGAGGCGAGGCCTCACCGCGCCCATCGTCGTCGTCCATACCGACCTTCCGACCAACGACTTCACGGCGCTGTTCGAGACGGTCGAGCACGACCCCGACAGCTACCTGCGGGCACCGGACACCTACGCCTTCGCCGCCGGGCGCTCGTTCTACGAGAGGATCTTCCCGGCGGCGTCCGTCACGCTCGGGTGGTCGGCGATCGCCGTGCACTGGCTATCGGCGGTGCCGCGACCCGTCGAGGGCCACGTGTGGAGCGAGTTCGCGACCGGTGCGACACGCGACGCGCTCGCCGCCCAGTCCGCCGCCGATTGGCGGTCCTTCCTGGCCAACCGTGCCGTCGAGCTCCGCCGCGGTGGCCAGCTCGTGATCGTCGGAGGCGCCGCCGCCGACGACGGCGCGAGGAGTGCCGAGGGGCTGATGAACGCGCTGAACGACGCCATAGCGGCCGCGGTCGCCGATGGCCGGCTGGGCGAGAACGACTACGCCGCCATGACGATCCCGACGTGGAACCGCACGCTCGCGGATTTCGCCGCCCCGTTCGCCTCCGTTGCCGAGCTCGCCGACGTCCTGACCCTCGAGGAGCACGCGCTGCACGTCCTTCCCGACCCGTTCCTCGCCGACTACGAACGCTCGGGGGACGCGGCCGCCTTCGCCGACGCCGAGACCGCCTTCCTGCGCGGCTTCACCGAGCCAAGCCTGTTCGGCACGCTCCAACGGCCTCCCGACGAGAGACGAACCCTCGCTGACGCCGTCTACGCCCAGGTTCGGGATCGTGCCGCCGAGCACCCGGTCCGGGTAGCGACCAACTGGCGGGTTGCGGTACTACGGATCGCCCGCCGCTGAGCGAGTTCCCATGGCGCTCGATGTCCATGGCGCGGAAGCCCTGTGTCGGGCGGAACGTGAAGGGCTCTACGCCCGCGAGCGCAGCGGTGAGCGGCGCGGCCTCACCGGCAGCGTCAACCCGTGCGAGCCGCCCCTCGCACCCGAGGTGATGGTGCCGACACACACCCGGACCATCGCGGAATCGGGTCGAGACAGTGTGGAAAGCGCGGTTGACGTGCATTGCAGTGTTCACCATGCGCGAGGTTGCCGCCGAGCTCGAGCCTGTCCAACAAGCGCTTCTACCTCGTCGACAATGGCGCCATGATCGAGGAGGGGGCGACCGTGTTGTCGGACTCGGGGGTTGATCGCCGGTACATCTACGAAGAGGTCTACTTCAACGTCCGGCATCCGATCAGGCACGTTCTGCAGCGTCAGCGGCCGCACGGGGCAGCGAACAGAGCGCCCCCGAGGGGGCGGGACGACCGGAGGTCAACGTCGTGCGGCAAGGCGCGACGCGCTCCTCGCCGCGTCTGCCGACAACCTTGACGTCGAGCATCGCTTCTCATGCCACCAGTCACCCACGCCGGTGCCCAGCGCATCGCCTACCTTGTGAGGTCGCCGAGCTTGTAGTGGGCCAGCACCTCCACCTGCCGGACGAACTCGGGGCCCCGGCGGAAGCGGGGCGAGATCTGCTCGTAGTCGACGCCCGCGGCCCTCCAGCGCAGGATCCGACGCTCGAGCGGACGCAGCACGTCGCCCTGAAGGTACGTGCCTCTACGGGGATACTGGGCGAGGCTTCTTACGCGGGCGACCCACTCGGGGCTGCGACGAAACCGCCGTCCGATCTCATCATCGTCGACGCCATCCTCGACGAGGCGGAGGATCCGACGTTCGACGGGCCGAAGCGTGCGGTCATGCGGCACGGTTGCCTCCTGTCGGTTGCCAACACCTTACCGCCCGGCCACTCCTTGGCTGTCCGCGGATTGCGACCGCTGCGCCCGAGAAGTACGACGCTGATGGCGATCATCGCCCTGCCCCTCGGGTCAGGCGGGAACCAGACCTCGCGGTTTCGTCGGGTGCCGGTGCGTCGCCGCCCGGCCGATGGTCCGCGTGACCGTCGGCGGGGCCCTGAACTCGAGCCGTGAGAACCGCTTGGTTCTCACGAGGACTCCGCGGCGCAAGGTGTCTGCGTGCCGGTTGGCGGCAGCAGCGCGCTGGGAGGGATTCGAACCCCCAACCTTCTGATCCGAAGTCCGCTTGAGGGGGCTTTGGCTCGTGCTGGCCTGTGCCGTTCAGGTGCTCTGAGCAGGTCTTTCGCGACGGCGGGGTGACGGTTCATCCGCTCTCGGACCCCTCGTGCCGGAGCATCCGGTAGAAGATCCGGTAGAAGAATCGCGTCCGTCAGGCAGTCGATCTCAGCGCCGTCATCGCCTTGGGCACGTAGAGCGCGAGTGCTTCGATGATCGCGTCCGGCGTCTTCTGAACGCCGACGGCGCGCGGCCATCACCTCGATGGCTGCGAGCACGCCCGCACGGTGGAGATCGACCTGCGCGAGCCCGAAGGCGTCCGCGGTGACTGCCTCGACCCCGTAGGGGTCCAGCAGCTCCGCCGGAAAGTCGCGGACGTTGTCGGTCACGATCGTTGGCGCGGCGACGTGGACGGCGAGGGCAAGGACGTGACGGTCCTTCTCGTTGACTGGCATCGCGTCGACCAGCTCCGCCGGCACGTCGGTGGGCGCGCCGGGAAGTGCACGGTTCAGGTGACCGACCCGGCGCACAATCGCGCTTGGCTCGAGGTCAGGCCGTAGGGCCAGGTTGCGGACGACCTCGTCGAGGATGTGCGGGGACCAGTGCGGCCGGAACCGCCGTCGCGTCGCCATCGTCGCGAGGCAGTCAGTGACTTCGATGCCGTACAGGACGTTCGCGTCGAGAACGACGACATAGCCGGCCACCCTCGCGCGCGCTACTCGCCGTGCAGGTCCAGCTCCTCGGCTTCGGCGGTCATCGCCGCCAGCGCTTCCTCCGCCTGCTCGTCCATCCGGTCGCGGTACGCCAGGACGTCGGCGAGGCGAAGCCGGCGGTGCGTGCCGACCATGCGGAAGGGCAGCGCGCCAGCCTCGAGCTGCTTGATCAGGAACGGCCGGCTGACATTGAGTAGCTCGGCCGCTTCGACAGTGGTCAGCTCGGCGTGCATGGGGATGACCGTGACGCCGTTGCCGGCCTTGAGGTTCTCGACGATCGATACAAGCATTTCGTGGATCCCTTCAGGCAGCTCGATCGCATCGCCGTCAGGGCCAACAA
>JBOGIC010000207.1:0-5015 GCA_050744985.1 Acidimicrobiales bacterium | reverse complement strand
GACTGGAGCACATCGAGGCAGCCCGCTCGGCCGGCACGGGCGCCGTCCTGGCCATCCCCCACATCGGCGGCTGGGACGTGGGGGGCGCCTGGTTCGTGGCCAACGGCTTCCCGCTGGCCGTGGTGGTGGAGCCGATCCAGCCGCCGGAGCTGTTCGAGTGGTTCGCGGGCCTGCGCCGGTCGTTCGGCCTGAAGGTCATCCCCCTTGGTGTTGGCGCCGGCACCGAGGTGCTCCGCTGCCTCCGCAACAACGAGGTGGTCGGCCTGCTCTGCGACCGGGACATTGGCGGCGGGGGAGTCGACGTGGACTTCTTCGGCGAGCAGACCACGCTGCCCGGAGGCCCTGCGACCCTCGCCCTGCGGTCGGGAGCACCGGTCCTGCCCACGGCCATCTACTTCGAGAGCCCGACCACCCACCACGCCGTCGTGCGCCCGCCGGTGGTGGTCGAGCGCACTGGCAAGTTCCGCGCCGACGTGACAAACCTGACCCAGGCCACCGCCCACGTGTTGGAGGGGTTGATCCGGCAGGCACCGGACCTGTGGCACCTCTTCCAGCCCAACTGGCCCAGCGACCGGGCCGGGACGGACGCGTTGTAGCCTGCGTGGGTCACGCCGCAGAGGCGGGAACCCAGGGGGTCGGCGGGTCGTGGTTCGGAGTCCAGCCTCGTTGTTCATCGTGTCCCTCCCGCGGTCGTGCTCGTCGCTCGTGCATGGAGCCTGCCGCCGGGCGGTGGGACTGGACGAGCCGGCATGGACGACCGACGGTGAGGTGCTCAACGGCGACCGGTACGCCCACTACGGCGGCCCGCGCTTCGACGAAGGCCTGAAGTACACCTGCGGCGAGGCCGGCGCCGCGGTGTTCGAGCAGATCCTGGGATTCCTCGACGACGTCGTCCGGCCGGAGGGCGTCGCCTACAAGGACGTCGTCCAGCCGTTCGCCGTCGCCACCTGGCTCGCGGCGCGCCCCCTGCGGGTCGTCAAGATCCGCCGCCGCGTCGCCGAGGTGGCCGCGTCCATGCTCGCCCAGGGCTGGTACTACCCGCAGGCCGCCGCGGCCGATGTCGACGACCGCCACGCCGCCGTCGTCGAGGGGCTGGTCCGGGCCGACCTGGCCCTCGACACGCTGGCGGGGGAGACCCTGTGGTTCGACGACCTCGTGACCGACGAGAGGCACCTCGGCGACTGCCTCGCCCGTCTCTACCCGGACCTCGACGTCCGGCCGCCCTCCTACATCGACGACGGGTTCCGCCGGGAGCGCCGGCGGCAGTGGTCACGACGCACCTCGCCGGCGTTGCTGGGGCTCGAGCGGATGGTCGCCGGCGTCCGGGCGGCGGGGGGCCCGTACCGGCGGGCGCCGGCGCCGGGCGACCCGGAGGAGGAAGCCCGTCGCCGGCCCGTCCGTGAGCGAATCCGGCGGCTGGCCTGCGAGGTGCTGCCGTGCGATGCCGTCGTCGTGACGATGGCCGTGCCCGCCGACGGATTGCTCAACCTCGACGGGCGTCGCGCCTGGAACGTCCCCGCGACGCTCGACGACCTCGACGCCGCCCTCCGGCGCGGGGCCACCCACCTGATCCTGCCCCTGGTCGGGGCGACCGGCGCCCTGCCGCCGGCCGACCTCGTCGAGCGCGTGAACGCCTACCGCACCCTCCACGCCGACGACGGGTGCCGCATCTACGACCTTGCGTAGGCGTCCCTACAGGGCGAGGGGCAACCGGCCCGGGTTGAATGGCTCGGTGCCGAGGGCGAGCTGAACCGGCGACGGGAGCGTCGAGGGACGGTGGGCGTTGAGGTAGTCGAGCTCGTGGCGCAGGTCACCGACGCCGTTGCTGCCGGGGAGCAGCAGGACCGCCACCGTGCTCAGCACGCCCAGCGCGCGCCCGCTGGCGTCCAGGACGGCGCTGCCCGAGTCACCCGGGATGCCCGGGGACACCGTGTAGACGGTGTGGCTCCAACCGCCGCCGCTGTCTCCCAGGCTGAGGCCGGGCTTCGGGCTCAGCTGGGTGAGGCCCAGACGCAGGCTCGAGCTGCCGTAGCTGTAGACCGGCTCGGCGAAGGCGGTGCCCGGGCTCGTGCCCACGGCGGGCCCGCCCCAGTGTGGAACGGACGGGTTGACGTGGCCGGCATCGGCCGGGTCAATGCGGACGAGGGCGAAGTCGTTGTACGCACAGGCATCGGGGTCGGTCTCGCCCGCTGCCCGCATCGCCAGCCACGAGTTGTAGACCATCACGCCCGGCCGGGACGCCCCGCCCACGGTCACCGGTGTGCCCAGGGCGAGGGACCCCGTGAGGCAGCCGTTCGTGCCGGTGCTCCCGCCTGTCGTGGTGCAGTGGGCGGCCTGGCCGATGTAGACCTTGTCGGCGGTGTCGGAGAAGACGAAGTTGGCGGTGCACTGGCCCGCCGGCGACGTCGTCTGCACGCCGGGATGGATGGCGGCCGTCGCCGCCGGAGCCCACGTGGGCGCCGCGGTGACAACCGAGGGTGCCACGGAGAAGGTGAGCCCGATCGCCAGCCCGGCTGCCGCTCTGGCCAGAGCGGTGTTCATGAAGGCGAAAGGCTATCGCGACGCCGCCCCGGAGGCGGGGCGGGTCGGTACCCTCGGGCGCGGTGACGTCCACCGATCCGGCGGGTGACCTCGGGATCACCGGGGTCGTCGACGCCGTGGTGATCGCACGAGGCCCGTCAACCGCTGTGTACCGGGCGTTTCGACCGGCGTCTGGCACAGATGTCGCCGTGAAGGTGCTCGAGGTCCCGGCGCCGGACGACGCGGCCCGGGCGGCGTTTCGTCGCGAGTGTGAGGCCATCGGGCGCCTGGCCGGCGTAACCGACATCGTGGCAGTCCAGGAGTCCGGGACCACCACCGGCCTGCCCTATCTGATCATGGCGTACTGCGGGCTCGGCTCACTGGCGACGAGGCTCGATGCCAGCGGCCCGCTGCCGTGGCGTGAGGCCGTCGCGATGGGTGTGAAGCTGGCCCGGGCGCTCCACGCCGCTCACGAGGTTGGGGTGGTGCACGGCGACCTCACACCGGCCAGTGTCCTCATTGCGGACGACGGGGAACCGCATCTGAGCCTCCGTATCGCCGCCGGGGAGCCGCTCACCCCGGCCGACGACGTGTACGCCCTCGGTTCGACCCTTTCCGCGCTGATGGGCGGATACCTGCCCGATGCCCTTACGCAGGTCATCGCCGAGGCGATGGCTGCCGATCCGGCCGACCGTCCGGCGTCGGCGGCGATCTTCGCTGACCGCCTTGAAGCGGCGCTGGGCGCCGTCGGGGCCGACACCGTGGCGCGACCGGTGAGACAACGCCGTCCGGGCGTGTGGATCGCGGCCGTCGCGGCGTCGGCCGTGATGATCGTCGTCCTCGCGGCGTTGCTGCGCCCGGACGGCGCGGGCACGGACGGGGCCGCGCCGGCCTCACCGGCCCCTGCATCCGATCGCCCGTGTGTCAGCGTCTCCGAGCCGCTGCCGGCCGGCGCGCCAGCGGTGCCCGTCGAAACGGGAGCCCCTCCCGGCCAGCTCGTGACCCGTGACCTGCGGGTCGGATCCGGGGCGGAGGTGACGCCGGATGCGACGGTCACCGTGGCCTACGTTGGCGTGGCCTGCTCCACCGGTGCGGTCTTCGACTCGTCCTACGCCAAGAACCAGCCGGCGACCTTCGCGCTCGGGAACGTCATCGACGGTTGGCGCGAGGGGATCCCCGGGATGAGAGTCGGGGGCCGGCGGATGCTCGGCATCCCACCCGACAAGGCGTATGGGGCAAAAGGCGCGCCTCCCGTGATCGGTCCCGGCGAAACGCTGTGGTTCGTGGTCGACCTCCTCGACACGCGCTCGGCGTGAGAGCGTTGAGGGCGTGCCGGGGTTCCACGAGATGACGCTGCGACTCGATTCACTCGACCACCTGTTCGCGCCCAACGCCGATGCGTTCTCCGATTCGCACAGCATCGAGTCGGGGTTCGACACCCTGGCGGGCGAGCTGCTGGCCTACCCGCCCAAGGGCCCGCTCCGGACCACCATCGTCCTGCCGCGGTCGGATATCACGCCCGGCACCGAGGAGCAGGTGCGCCGGGCCCTCGTCCGGCATTGCGAGCTGCGGATCACGCACAACGAGAACGAGTGGTCCAGCCTTCGCCGGCAGGGGACGCGAGCGCTGTGGGCCGGCATCGCGGTGCTGGCGGTGGGCCTGATCGTGGCCGACCTGATCACGCGCAGCTCGTCGCCCGGCGAGCTGAGGATCATCTTCGGGCAGGGGTTCTTCGTCGTCGTCGCCTGGGTCGCCCTCTGGTACCCGCTCGACGTCCTGTTCCACTACATCCGGCCATACCGGATGGAGGGCAAGGTCCTCGAAGCCATGCGCCACATGGACGTGGTGGTCACACCGCCGGACTGACCCGCGAGCGCGGATCGGCCTCACGCGGCGTTGAGCTTCACCGTCCCGGTGCCCTGGGTGGTGCCCTGAGGGTTCACCACGACCTTGTAGCTCCCGGCGCTCAACGGCCCGGCGGCGTCGATGAAGCCGGTCTCGCCGGCCCCGAGCGCGTCGCTGCCGCGTGGGACGACCTTGCCACCGGCGTCGACGATCGAGAACTCAACCCGGCCGTCGAAGGAGGCCGGGGCCAGCGTGGCGCTCACCCGGCGGCCCTCGGGCACGGTGAAGCCGAACGCCGCGTTCTGGCCGGGCGTGGTCAGCTTCACCTCCTGCGGCGGCCCATCCGTGGCAATCGTGCCCGCCTGGTCCTCCACCCCGAAGAGGCGGACGGTCCCGCTGCCCTTGGTGGTGCCCTGCGGGCTGACCACCAGCGTGTAGCTCCCGGCCCCCAGGACTCGGGGCACGTCGATGAACCCGGTGTCGCCCGTCGTCACCGTGTCGCTGGCGCTGGGCACGGCGTTGCCACCGGCGTAGGTGATCGAGAAGTCCACCGGGCCGTCGAAGGAGGCCGGGGCCAGCGTGGCGCTCACCCGGCGGCCCTCGGGCACGGTGAAGCCGAACGCCGCGTTCTGGCCGGGCGTGGTCAGCTT
>JBOGIC010000206.1:0-8094 GCA_050744985.1 Acidimicrobiales bacterium | reverse complement strand
CGACGAAGACCTTCACTTCCGGCCGGCAATCGCCGTGACCAGCTGCTACGCCGGACCCGTCGAAGACGGTGAGCGTGCCGTCCGTGCCCTCCGCCAGTTCGGGACGCCGCTCGTCGACCTCGTGGGGCCCACGTCGTACGTCGACCACCAGAGCGGCATCGACGACACCGTCCCCCACGGCTGGCACTATTACTGGAAGGCCACGAACCTTACCGGCCTGCCCGACGAGGTCATCGACATCGTCGCCGAGCACGCCTACCAGGCCACCTCCCCGAGGTCGTACGCGGCGATGTTCCACCTGGGTGGCGCCGTGGCCAAAGCCCCTCGGGAGGCCACGGCCTACCAGGGGCGCGATGTGGAGCACAACATCATCATCGACGCGGCCTGGCTCCCGGACCAGGACGACGCCGTCGGCGCCGTGGAGACCGCCTGGGCACGAGCGTTCCTCGGCGCCCTGCAGCCCCACCGTGCCGGCGTCTATGTGAACTTCCTCGACTCCGACGACGACACCAGCCGCGTCCGCGAGGCCTACGGTGACGACACGTACCGGCGGCTCGCCGAAGTGAAGGCCAAGTACGACCCCGAAAACGTGTTCCACAACAACAAGAACATTCGGCCTGGGACGCCGCCGCTTCAGCGCTGACTGCATCGCCTCGTGTTGCGGGACCGGAGGCACGACCGCCACCTACCGCCGGCTGGGTGGCGCAAACCAGCGCCGCCACAGCCCGCTTCCGTGAGTCCGCCCTTGCTGGCGCGAGGAAGACTGCGGTGTAACCCATCGACGGCGATGGGCCGCGTTCAGACGCGACAGTGGCCGACGCTTACGACGACACGCAGCCCCGGATCAGGGCGGCAACCATGGCGGGGTCGGTCTTGTAGGCGAAGTGACCGTGCCCGTCGAGAACCTTGATACGGGCGTTGGGTATGGCGGCGGCCGCCCGGCTGGTGAGCTCGGCGAGCGCGGGCTCCGTCTGCGAACCGGTCAGCAGCAGCGTCGGCGCAGCGATCCCGTCGAACTGGCCCGGCTGGTACACCCAGGTGTGCTCGACCCGGCACTCGCGTGCCAGGGTGGGCGCAACGGCGAGGACCTTCGGCCACCGTGGTGTTGCCTTGAAGCGCTCGAACTCCTCGTCGGTCATGACGCCCGTGTCCACGAGGGCGGCTCGGATGGCGCCTTCCCGGTCGCCGGCCACCACGGCGGCCTCCATCGCCTCGATCGCTGCCGGCGCGTAGCGGAGCCCGAAGCTGGGCTCGTAGAGGACGAGGCGGCGGACGTTGGGCGTGCGGGCGGCGCCGCCCATCGCCGGGTTGGCGCCGTAGGAGTGACCCCACAGGACGACCGGCCCCCCGGTCTCGGCGGCAGCGGCATCGACGACCGCCGCGACATCCTCAAACTCCCGCTCGATGGCGTAGGGCGGCGTGTCGCCGCTGGCGCCGGCGCCCCGGCGGTCCATCGCGAAGGTCGTGAAGTCGTGGCGCAGCACCTCCACCAGCGGGTCGAAGGTGGTGTGCTCGCTGGGCGCCCCGTGGACGAGGACGAAGGCGGGTCCGTGGCCGTCGACCCACACGGCCAGCGGCGTCCCGTCGGCCGATCTGACGGCGATGCGCCGGGTCGCCGTTTCGGTACTGGTTGTCTGGCTCATGACGTCTCCGCTCCTCTCGCTGGCGCGGCGGTGACGGAGACTCGCCGGTCGATCTCGGCGGCGAAAGCGGAGACGGCAGCGGCGAAGGCGTCGGGCTGCTCGGCGTAGGTGACGTGCCCGCTGCCCGCCAGCTCGATGAACCGAGCGTCGGGCAGCGCTCCCGCGAGCCGCCGGGCGACGGAGCGCAGCGCCGGGTGGCTCTTCGTCCCGGCGAGGACCAGCGCAGGGACGGCGATGCCGGCCAGGTCGGCAGCGCTCGGCCGCAGGGGCGGCGACTGGAGGTCGGCCAACCCGATATCCGCGTTCGCCCGGTAGCGGTCCTTGCGGTCCTCGCCGATGGTCGACCACAGACCGGGGCATACCCGAGCGAAGAAGGCGTCGACGGCCGCTCGAGGTCCCCCCGTCGCCAGAGCGGCGTCGACGACGGCGACGATCTCGGCGACCGCCGCCCCGCCGGCGTCGGGGTCAAGGCTGAGGAGGGGCGGCTCGCTCAGCACGACCCCCCGGAGGAGGCGGCCATGGCGAAGGGCAAGGTCGACGGTGATGGCTGCGCCGCCGCTCGAAGCCACCACCAGGCACGGAGCGAGCTCCAGCGCATCAATGAGAGCGGCGGCGTCGTCGGCGTGCTGCGATGGCGTGATCGGAGCGTGGCCGCGGCCGCTGCGGGAGTGCCCCCGCCGGTCGTACGACACGCAGGTGTACCGGTCCACGAACCGTCCGACCTGGTCGGCCCAGACGTCGGCGCCGCCGCACATTCCGTGCATGAACAGCATGGCGGGCCCCCGGCCAGCGCGTTCGAAGTGGAACGTCGCGTCGTCGAGCTGGATCTCGGGCATGTTGACCTCCTCGTTGCCGGTGCGTTGGGAGGAGTGTGAACCGGCCGGTGCCGTTGCACATCGGGCGTTCGCCCCACCTCTACGGAGGTCGAGCCGCGAGCAGGCCGTGCTCCATGGCGAACAACGTGGCCCCGGCGCGCGTGCCGACGCCCGCCTTGGCGTAGATGCTCTCGATGTGGTGCCCAACGGTCTTGGGCGCGATCCCGAGCTCGGTCGCCGCCTGCTTGTTGGTGTAGCCGCGCGCGAGCAGGCGCAGGACGTCGACCTCCCGCTCAGTGAGCCCTGCGGGACGGGCCACCTGCGGCGGACGGCTGGCCTCGCCTGCCGCCGCCAGCACGCCGTCCACTTCGACTCGACCCAGCCGGCCTGCGTCGACCTCATCGAGCAACATCGAGGCGGCTTCGGCTCGACTTCGCGCCGGACGGTGGGGACGATCCTCGATCATGGCGTGGTAGGCGTCGGCTGCGGCGAGCAGTCCGGCGGCGAGGCCGAGCTGGTCCCCGCCGAGACCGCGGTGGTACCCAGAGCCGTCGCGTCGCTCGTGGTGGCGAGCAGCCAGCTCGGCGTAGGGCGCGAGAAGGCCGCAGCGGGAGAGCACCCGTTCCCCGAGGTAGGGGTGGAGGCGGACGCGCTCCCAGTGGCCTGCGCTCAGCGGCCCGGGCCGGTTCCAGATGCCCGACGCGACCCCGACCCGCCCGACGTCGTGCAGCAGACCGGCCCGGCCAAGCCTCGCACGCAAGTCCTCGGGGAGGCCCGCTGCGTCGGCCGCGGCGGCGGCCAGGTCGGCCACGCCCGTCGAGTGGTCGAGGAAGAACGGGGACTTCAGATCCGCGAAGTCGGCGACTGCGGCGAGCGCAGAGTCGATCCGGCCCTCTTCGATCGTGAGGGCGGGCGCCGGTTCCGAGTCGAGGATCGCGGCGCACGGGTCGTCGCCGAGCCCGGCCAGCCAGCGCTCGCCGTCGGCCGCGAGCACGTCAACCACAGCGGGGTCGTAGGCGCGTTGGCGCCGGTGGACGAGCACGTCGCGTGCACTCGCCCAGCCTGCCTGGCGGGCCCACAGCTCGGCGTCGCGCGCGGCTGTAACGATCCGTATGGCGATGGGCACGTCCTCGCCCGCCAGGCCGTCCGGGTACCCCTTGCCATCCCACCGCTCGTAGGCGTGGGCAAGCGCGTCGCGCACCACCTCGGGCATGCCGAGGCGCGTCGCCAGGCGAGAGGCGGCCTCGCAGTGGCCCGAGAGGCTGCGCCGTGCACCGCCGGGATCGGCGAGCGCTCCCGCGACCCGACCAACGCGGGCGGGCAAGGGCAGGTCTTCGGCCAGGTGGCGCACGAGGAAGCGAAGGCCTTCTCCGGGCTGAGCGTTCAGCATGGGTCCGAACAGCGCGTTGAACGCCACGTCGTCCCCCCCGGCGAGCGCCGCGGCCTCCGTGGCATCCGACGTGCAGCCGAGGAACCGGAGGAGCGCCACGTGATACACACCCGAGCGCGTCGCCGCTTCCAGCCCTAGGCGCTCGGCGACGTTGAGCGAAAGCCAGCAGGTTCTCAGGCCATGCTCCATGGGCTGGCCCGTCCCCAGGTCGGTCGCCAACGACAAGGCGATGGACAGCTCAGCCAGGCGTGCGACCTCGACGCTGTCGCCCATCGCACCACTCTCCCAGATCGTCGCGGCGAGGTCCTCGGCCTGCAGATGCGAACACCGTGTGGCAGTCGCCGTGGGTGCAGGAGCACCTACGTGGCGGACTCTTGGTGGTTTCGCGCCTCCATCCCGGCCCACCCGATGGGAGGCCGTCAACAGCCCGGGCTGCCGGCCGCTCGCGCGCCGCTCCTCGCGTACTCCAACCAGTGGGTGTATCTCGGGCCGGTCAGTGGCGAAACGCCGCGGCACGGCTGGGAGTTCCGGACCCGAACGGCAAGCGAGTACCGCATGGGGGATGGCTTGTGAGACGGTTGCGACCCTTCTCGGCGGGGAGCCGGAGTCAGCGGAACGGTCCCGCAAGCGGATCCTCCTTCGAGACGGTGCGCAACACCGATGACCGAGGGTCGGCCCCGCCGCCGGTCGGGTCCGCGCTGGTCGAGCCGCTGTCAGGGCGCTCCGGGGGTCTGGTAGTGCACGGCCAGCGGCTCGGGCGTGCTGCGGCCGCGCCTATGCCCGGAAGCGCCCGACAGGACGCGCCGCGCCGCGGCCTCGGACATCGATGTGCGCGTCGACATGCCTGGCAGCCGGGACGTCGATTGCGGTCCAGCCGCCCACCGGGATTTCTCCACAGGTGCGATCAACCTGTGGACACAAGCGCACCGGACGGGCGGCAGTGCTGGCATGGGCGGTACCCGCCAGCCAGCGCGTCGCGGCTCGACCGGAACGTCACGCGGTTGGGCGAACGGATGCGGCGTGCCGCGTGGCACGTCGGCACGCAGAAGATGTGGGTCGTGGCGCTGCCCACGTAGCGCATCCCGCCCGCCGCCATCCGGCCCAACTCCTCGAGATCCACCCCCTCCCCCGTCAGCAGGCGGACCTTGACCGGCGTCCCGAAGCCATAATTGCCGATCCGCCCGTCGGTGCGGACGACCCGGTGGCAGGGGATGAGCACGGGCACGGGGTTGCGCCCCAGGGCCGTGCCCACGGCGCGCACGGCGGCGTCTTGGCCGATCTCCTTGGCCACCCAGCCGTAGCTGCGCACCTCGCCCCGCGGGATCTCGGCCGTCTTGGCCAGCACGGCCTGCTGGAACGGCGAGCAGCCGGTGAGGTCGTAGCGCAGGGCCCGGGCCGACTTGTGCCCGTCCAGGACGGCCCGCAGGCCCTTCGGCGCGGTGGCGGCGGGCACCAAGGGCCGATCGGGGTCGGCCCAGCGGACCGCATACGCGGCCCGGAACGTGGCCTCGTCCGGTGCCAGGTATGTCAGGTTGATACCGGATGGGCCGAACGCCACCCACAGGGGCCCGTCGGCGGTCTCTTCGTGGACGAAACGGTCGACCGCGGCGATGCCGGCGGCCACCCTGGGCGCCAGCGAGGGCGGCGCCGGAACGGCCAGATCGGCGAGGGCGAGCTCGAGGTCGGTCATCGGAGGTCCTCCTGTCCGGCGAGGTACTTGCGAAGCGCGGCCAGGCCCCGCGCCAATTGGGCTTTCACCGTCCCGACGGGCCGGTCGAGCACCGTCGCTGTCTCCGCCGTGTCGAATTCGAGCACGTGGCGCAGCACGACGACCTCCCGGGTCGCCGCCGGCAGCCGCAGGAGGGCCGACGCCAGGACCTGGCGCAGGTCGGTCCGGTTCATGTCGAGGTCCGGGTCGGGGACGACGCGGACGTCGCCGTCCGCCAGCGCGACTTGTGGATGGCGGGCCGTGTGCCGGGCCCGGTTGCGCACCACGTTGAGCGCGATTGTCACCACCCAGGGTCGCAGGGCCAGGCCGCGGATGCGGGCGGCGTCGTAGCGGCCGAGGGCGGCGAAGGCGCGGACGAACGTGTCCTGGGCGATGTCGTCGGCGGCGTCGGGCCCGCAGAGGCGTAGGGCCAGGGTGTAGACGGCGCCGCCGTACTCGTCGACGAGCACCGGGAACGTGCCGTGGAGATCGTCGGCCAGCCGCTCGGGAAGGTCCATCACCCTCCAGAACACCACCGAGCCGCCGCCGGTTGCATCCCCGTCACGGCGAGGGGCGGTCGCCCTTACGCATCCCGTTGGGTCATGGCGCGATAGATGCGCTCGAGGTCCTCGAGGTCGGCGAACTCCACGACCAGGCGGCCCTTGGCCGACCCCATCTCCACCCGCACCCGGGTGTCGAGGTGCGCCGCCAGCAGTTCCTCCAGCTCGTGGAACCCGGGCGGGCGCAGCCGGGCGCTGGCCGCCTTGGTGGCCTGGGTGCGCGTGGCGTCGTTGTGCTGGCGCGCCTGTTCCTCGACCGTGCGCACCGACAGGCCCTCGTGCACCGCCCGGCGGGCCAGGGACTCCTGGAAGGTGCGGTCGGGCGTGGTCAGAAGCGCCCGGGCGTGCCCGGCGGCGAGTTGACCGTCGGCCAGCATGCGCTGCACCGCGGGCGGGAGCTGGAACAGCCGGAGGGTGTTCGAGATGGCGGCCCGGCTCTTGCCGACCCGCGTGGCGAGCTCGTCGTGGGTGAGGTGGAAGTCCTCGATGAGCTGCTGGTACGCGGCGGCCTCGTCCATCGGGTTGAGGTCCTCGCGCTGGACGTTCTCGACCAGGGCCTGTTCGAGCGAGGCGGTGTCGTCGGCGGTGCGGACGATTGCCGGGATCGTCGACAGGCCGGCCCGGCGGGCGGCGCGCCACCGCCGCTCCCCCGCGATCAACTCGTAGCTGCCGTTGCCGTTGGCGCGCACGAGCACCGGCTGCAGCACGCCGAGC
Source organism: Acidimicrobiales bacterium (assembly GCA_050744985.1). Taxonomy (GTDB): domain Bacteria; phylum Actinomycetota; class Acidimicrobiia; order Acidimicrobiales; family AC-14; genus JBOGIC01. Next base: position 1,264 of record JBOGIC010000206.1, on the reverse strand, counting down.
TCCCGCACCGACGCGGTCAGGGCGGCCATCGCCTCCTCGTCGAAGCGGCTCCGAGGCTGGCGCCGGTTGGCGGTGATCGACGAGACCGAGATCTCGCGGAACATCGACGACTCCTCGCCCGCACCGGGCGGGATCAGCGAGTCGAGGCCTCTACCCAGTCCTCCGGGCCGCGCCATCGCTCACCTCCTTCGCCAATTCCCGGTAGGCGATGGCGCCGCGGGACGTGGAATCGAAGATCAGGATCGGCTGGCCGAACGACGGCGCCTCCGAAAGGCGCACCGTGCGGGGGACGATGTTGCGGCAGACCTTGGCCCCGAAGTGGGTGCGGACCTCGCGCACGACCTGCTCGGACAGCTTGGTGCGGGCGTCGTACATCGTGAGCACGATCGTGCTGAGCTCCAGGCGGGGATTGAGGTTGTTCTGCACGAGGGTGATGTTGCGCATGAGCTGGCCCAGGCCCTCGAGGGCGTAGTACTCGCACTGGATCGGCACGAGCACCTCCGACACCGCCGCCAGGCCGTTGATCGTGAGCAGGCCGAGCGACGGGGGACAGTCGATGAGCACGAAGTCGTAGTCAGTCCCCAGCCGCTCGAGGGCCCGGCGCAGGCGCAGCTCCCGGCTGAAGGCGGGCACGAGCTCGATCTCGGCGCCGGCCAGGTCGATGGTGGCGGGGGCGACGAACAGGTTCCGCAGCGCCGTGGGCTCGATGCAGTCCTCCATCGGGGTGTCCGACATGAGGACGTCGTAGATCGAGTGGTGGAGGTTGCGGGCGTTGATGCCCAGGCCGGTCGTGGCGTTGCCCTGCGGATCGAGGTCGATGACCAGCACCCGGAAGCCGAGCTCAGCCAGGGCGGCGCCGAGGTTTACCGCCGTCGTCGTCTTGCCCACGCCACCCTTCTGGTTGGCGACGGCGATCGTGCGGGGGAGCGGGCGCCGGGGTGGGTGGAGGTGGTGGACCTCCGCTTCCTCGGCCGCCGCCACTGCGGTCGGTGCCTCTTCGGTCGGTGCCTGCTCCGGGACTGCCTCGGCGTGTTCCGCCGCGGGCTCGGACGGGACCTCTCTATCGTCCATCGGGACCTCGGGTGTTGGAGGCGGGAGGACGTCGACCGTGAGCCAGCGGGCGACGTTGGGAATGGCCGCTGGGAACCAGGCCGGTTCGACCCCGCTCGAGGCACGCCGGCCGACCCTAAAGTCGGTCACGAGGGCAATCATTCACCCTCGACGCCCAAGGATCAAGTATGAGGCTGACGTTTCACGTGAAACA
>JBOGIC010000205.1:0-2038 GCA_050744985.1 Acidimicrobiales bacterium | reverse complement strand
CCATTGAGCGAATCTCGTCCGACTCGAGCGGCCCTTGCGGCTGGCCGCCCTGCTCGTACCACCACTGTTGCGTGCTCATGGTGTTCATGCTCGCGCGCCCAGGAGCGCGGCTTCTACGGGAACGGTCTGAACTGTCCGGTCACCTCGCTTACGACGCAGGCCCGGGCGGTGCTACGGGAAGACGTACTGCCGCGCCGTGTCGGTCGACAGGTTGACCTCCAGGCCGGCCAGTCCCAGCGGCTTGGAGGGGTCGACGGCGAAGATCGTCGACGCAGTGGGTGGCACGCGGGCGGCCGGAGGCCCGTAGGCGTAGTCACCCGACAGGCCGTCGAACCGCAGCGTGCCCACCTCGCTCATCGCCTTGACGATCCCGGCCCGGCTCAGGTCGCCCGACGCCGCCGCCTTCTCGAGCACCTGCGTCGCCGCCCAGGCCTGGTAGTAGCCGAACACGAAGTAGTAGTCGGGGCGTTGCTCGGGCATGTAGCGGGCCTGGCGGTCGACGAGGTCGGCCATCCCCTTGACCGACCGGTCGCCCCATTCGGTCCCCTCCCCCAGCACCCACGCCGAGCGCGCCATCACGGGGCCGAGCGCGCCGGTGGCCAGCGAGGGGTCCCACCCCGTCGCCTGCACGGCGAAGCGGGGGCGGAACTGCAGGGACTCGGCCTCGCCGACGATGCGCGCCGTGTCCTGGGAGAACGTCGCCATGAACACGGCGTCGCAGGCCGCCTCGCGCAGTTGCGTGACGGGCCCGGTGAACGACGTGTCGCCCGGGTTGTACCGGGCCGTTGCCGCGATCGGCACGCCCAGGATGCGCGCCGCCGACCGGAAGCCGTCCAGGCTGGCGTCGCCGTACGGGTTGGCGATGCCGAGGAAGCAAATGCGCCTGTCGCGTCCGCCCACCCGGCTGACGTAGTACTCCACGCCGTTGGCGAACTGCACCTGGTACGGCGCACCCACCGGCATCAGATGCGGCTGGCGCACCCAGTCGGCGTCGAGCGACGCGGGCGAGGCGACGATCCCGTCGGTGTCGAGTTGGGGAACGAGCGCCTTGGTGATGCCGGTCCCGAGCACCTGCTCGAACAGCACGACGCCGTCCTTGAGCTTCTGGTACTTGGCGATGGCCGTCGCCGCGTCGTAGCCCGTGTCCTCCACGACGAGCTTGACCGGGTAGCGGCCGGCCACCCCGCCCCGCTCGGCGTTCAGCCACTCGAAGAACACCTCGCCGCCGGCGGTGAGCGGCTTGCCGACCGCGGCGACCGGTCCCTGTAGGGGCGTCAGGACGCCGAGGCTGATCGTGGTGCCGTCGAACCCCGGTGCGGCCGACGGCTCATCCCGCCCGCAGCCCGGCAGCGCGGCGAGCGCCAGTACGGCGAGCGCGGCGACGATGGCGTTTCTCGCCCGTGGCACCGAAGAAAGACTACCGGCGGCGCCGATTGGTTACGGGTCGCGTGATCAACGCCGCCAGTCCCTTGGGCTCCAGTAGAACGAACACGACGACCAGTACACCGAACAGCAGCTGGTTGACCTGTGCGGAGGTGATGCTGCTCCCGGCGCTGGTCTCGACCACGCGGTCGACCACGTGGGGCAGGCCGGTGACGAACAGCGCCCCGAGAACGGGGCCGGCGAGCGTGCCCGCGCCACCGACGAGCACCATCGCCAGGAACTGGATCGACAGCAACAGGCCGAAGTCCTCGGGTGCGACGAACTGCTTGTAGGAGCCGTAGAGGGCGCCGGCCGCCGCCGCCAGCGCGCCCGAGGCCATGAACGCCATCACCTTGGTGCGCGCCACGTCGATGCCCATCGTGGCGGCGGCCGCCTCGCTCGTGCGCACGGCGACCAGGGCCCGCCCGGTCCGGCTACGCACCACGTTGGTGACAAGCACGGCGACGAGGGCGACCGCGGCCCAGGCCAGCCAGAACCAGCCCTGGTCGTGGGTGCCGGCCAGCGCGGGAGCCGGGAGGTCGGTGCGCCCGGCGTGGCCTCCCGTGACCGAGGTCCACGTGCGGAACACGTGCTGGGCCAGGAAGACCAGGGCGAG
>JBOGIC010000204.1:0-2877 GCA_050744985.1 Acidimicrobiales bacterium | reverse complement strand
CATCAGCACCGTCTGCCACACTACGGGCCGTGCGGTGCCGTGCTCGTGCGGCTGGGGTTCTCGTCGCGATCGCGGCCCTCGCGGCATGCTCCGCACCGCCATCGGTGGAGGTGAGCCGTCCCTCGCCGGTGGTCGAGTCGGCGGGCGTCGAGGCCGCGCCCGTTGCCGCGGCCGCCGCTCCGTCCGCACCGGCCGACGAGGTCGGCGCCGTCCTGTCGCCGGCGGGCGTGGCTGTGCCCGTCCTCGGACGCGAGGGCAGCGCGTGGAAGGTCAGCACGCCGTGCGGTCGCGACGCCGTGCTGACGTCGGCGCAGCCCATCCCCAAGCACCCGATCGTGATCGACCCGGGCCACGGCGGCTACGACCCGGGGGCCGTGGGCCCGAACGGCCTCGCCGAGGCGCGGCTGAACCTGGCCGTGGCGCAGCACGCGCGGGCGGCGCTGGAGCGTGCCGGGTACGCCACGGTCCTGACGCGTAACGCCGACCACGGCATGAACCTGACGAACCGGGCGCGGCTGGCGACCAACCTCCAGGCGCGCGCGTTCGTGTCGGTGCACCACAACGCCGCGGCGTGGGCGCCCAGCGGCGTGCCCGGCAGCGAGATGTACCACCAGGTCGACTCGCCCGACTCGAAGCGGCTGGCGGGCCTGATCTACGAGGAGATCGTCGCCGCGCTCACGCCGTATGCGGTGCCGTGGGTCACGTCCGGCGCCGGCGTGACGTGGCGCACTCGAGCCAACGGGGAGGACTGGTACGCGATGGTCCGCCAGCCCAAGGGCATCGCCGCCGCGCTGGCGGAGCTGGCCTTCATCAGCAACCCGCCCGAGGCCCGGCTCCTCGCCGATCCCGACGTGCAGCGGGTCGAGGGCGAGGCGGTCGCGCGCGGGATCATCCGGTTCCTGCGCACCGACGAGCCTGGTTCGGGCTACGTCGACGGCGGACCGATGCCGCCGCGCCCACGCACCGGTGGGCGCGGCGGCGAGGACCTCTGCGACGACCCTGCCTTGTAACGCGTCGGGTTGGCGGCGACACGACGCGGAGCAGCCACTGCGCCAAACGCCGGTTCCCTACGCGGTCAGGGTCAAGCCCGGGGCGGCGACGGGGGTGGCCGGCCTCGCTTCGGACGGAGGCGGTATTGATGGCGGCACCGGCGGCGGGACCCGAGTCTCGACGGTGGACGGGTCGTCGTCTTCGACGCGCTGGTCGAACAGCTGACCGACGACGCGCACGACGTCGACGGCCGACGATCCGGGCGGGGGCGCGTAGCCGGCAAGGGTGAAGCGACACGTCACCGACTGGTTGGGGAGCAGCAGGGTGCCCACGAGATCGGGGCAGACCGGTGTGGGCGGGCCGCCCGGGGGGGACTCGTCGGTCAACTCGGTGAGGAAGACCGGGACGACGCCCGGGTTCGTGACGATCGCCTGAAACTCGACCGGGTCGCCCTGGGCGGCGGCCGTTTCCGAATCGGTGAAGACGCCGTCGGTGTCGGCGTCGTTCGTCTTCACGACCGCGATCGCCGGTGGCAAGCCCTCGCTCTGCAGGTTCCAGCGCAGATCGTCGGTGGCGCGCACCCGCGGCCCGGGCGTCACGCAAGGAACCGGCGAGGGCGAGAGCGCCGGAATCCTCGGGCACGGCGGGACGCAGGTCGCGGGGTCGGGGTCGGCGCAGGGCGTGCCGTTGGGACCCGGCGTCCGGCCTCGGGCCGCGTCGAAAATGACCACGTCGCGATGGTCCAGCTCGGCGGGGAGCCGGGAGGCGACGCAGGCGCGCGAGGCGCCCGGCGGCAGGATCGTCCCCACCAGCTCGGGGCAGATGGGCGTGACCGCGCCCGAGACCTGGTCGACATCGAGCAGGTCGGTGACGTACACGGGCACCGACGAGGTGTTGGTGATCGTCACCCGGATCGTGACCAGTTGGCCCTGGAACAACGGGATGGGGTCCGCCTCCTTGAGAATGTCGACGCTCAGCGCCTCCTGGGCGGCCGCGGGCAGGACCAGGCCGGTCACCGGTAGGAGCGCAAGCGCCAGGGCCCGGCCCAAGGATACGAAGCGCCGCCGCACGGCGTGAGACTACGCCATGCCGTTTCCCGACCCGCCCGCCGGGTAGGCACCATCCCATGACGGCACACGCCGCCGGGAGCCAGGCCGTATCCGACCGCTACGCCCGGCAGGAGCGGCTGGGCAGCGGCGGCTTCGGCGTGGTGTGGCGCGCCCACGACACCCTGCTGCGCCGGGACGTCGCCCTCAAGGACATTTGGGTGCCTCCGGAGCTGAACGAGGAGGAGCAGGCGGCCGCCCGGAACCGGGTGCTGCGGGAGGCGCGGGCGGCGGCCCGGCTCAACCACCCCGGGCTCGTCGCCGTCTACGACGTGGCCGAGGAGGACGGGCGGGCCGTGATCGTTATGGAGCTCGTCGATGCGCCCACGCTCGCTGAGCTCGTCGCCGACTAGGGGCCCCTGGACCACGACCGCGCCGCGGCCGTCGGCGCCGAGGTGCTCGACGCGCTGGCCGCCGCTCACGCCGAGGGCGTCATCCACCGCGACGTCAAGCCCGCCAACGTGATGCTCCAGCCGTCGGGCCGGGTGCAGCTGGCCGACTTCGGCGTCGCCTCCGTCGCCGACGACCCCCGGGTCACCGGGTCGGGCCGCGTCGCCGGGTCGCCGTCCTACATGGCGCCCGAGCAGGCGCAGGGCGAACCGGCGTCGCCGGCCACCGACCTCTGGGGACTGGGCGCCACGCTCTACTTCGCGATCGAGGGCGAGGCGCCGTTCGCCAAGGGCACGGCGATCGCCACGTTGACCTCCGTCGTCGGGGACGACGCCCGGCCGATGGAGAACACCGGACGGCTGACGCCGCTCATCGCCGACTTGCTCAGCAA
>JBOGIC010000203.1:0-4728 GCA_050744985.1 Acidimicrobiales bacterium | reverse complement strand
GGCATGAGGGCATGCCCGCGCCCGAGGGGATCCACCGCGACGGTGTCAAGTTCGTGTTCATCTGCTGTGTGGAGCGCGTGGACGTCACTGGGGGTCGCACCCAATTGTTCGAACTGTGGCCCGGTGTCGACAACGACACGCCATTGTTCGACGAGGTTCTGGCCGAAGGAGCGTGCCTGCTCGTCAACGACGAGTGTTTGGCGCATTACACATCCCCGATCAGCCCGACCGCCGACAAGGGGTACCGCGACGCGCTCGTCGTGACCATCGAGTGATCTCCTCGGGCGGGCATCGCCGAACCCCGGGCTCTGCGTCCCGTGCGCTTGACGAGGAAGACCAGCTCCGGATCACCCTCGTCGAGACCCGAGAGCTCGTCGTCGAACATCCACCCCTCATGCGCCAGCAGTTCTTGCATCGGCAGGTTCGATCGGTTCGTAGTCCACACCACATCGGTCCTCGCGTTCGTGATGGCGGCCTGCAGGGGTTGACGGCCGACTCCGGACCGTCATCGTCCTGACTGAACTGAACCATCAGCAAGTCGACGAAGTCACGACCGAAGAAGTTCCGGGGCCGAGTCACGACGAAGCCGCCGACGCCGTCTCGGTCGACAAACACCAAGCACTTACCGGGCCCTACTGAGGAACGCGACACGGTCGGCATCGCCTGAAACAGCGACATGATCCGCTGCGACGATTCCCTCGAAGTCATCCGGAACGGCCGGCCGCACGACACCCACACGCTGAGGATGGGCCGATTTGCGCCGTGGAGCAACGAGCACCTGTCCCAGAACGCCGGGTTCGGCGCGGATGTGGCCGAGACCACCTACCGCCCCTTCGGCAAGCGCCAGCCGACGCTGCGCCTCATCGTGCGGCGGACCAAGCCCAGACCGGGCTCCCAGCTGGCGTTGCTGGTGGACTACGACTACCACGCCTTCGTCACCGACCGCGAGGGCGACACCTTGTTCTTGGAGGCCGACCATCGCCGTCATGCCGAGGTGGAGAACGCGGTGCGGGACCTCAAGTACGGGGTCGGTCTCAACCACTTCCCCTCGGGGCGCTTCGGGGCCGACGCGGCGTGGCTGGGGCTCAACGTCATCGCCCACAACATGGCCCGCTGGGTGAGCCGCGTCGGCCTGGGCGAGACGCTGATCGCCACCGACACCCTGCGTCGGCGCTACCTGCGCGTCCCCGGCCGCCTCACCTCCTCGGCCCGTCGCCTGACCCTCCACCTGCCCCAGCGGTGGCCGTGGGCCGAGCGCTTCGGCACCTCGTTGGCCAACCTGCGCGCCGTCGTGCTCATCACCTGAGCGACGCGAAGAGGGCGGCGGCTAACCGGGCCGACCCGTCGCAGCGCCTCCCAGCTCGAACACCGAAAAGAGGCCTTGCCCCGCTACGGCCTCTCAGAGCCGCACCACGGCATTCGACCATCGTTCGGCGCTCCCTGACCCATCCGAGGTCGCCTGCGGCCCTTCTCTGCGGCCGCCCATTACCGATCGGTGGATTCGGGCTTAGCAAGGGCGCCGCCCTGTTGAGCCACAGCGTTTTCGCCGAGAGGTCCCTGCAGCCTGTCCCCGACCGCCGGCTACGTGAGCCGCTGCTTCTCCAAGAGGGCGGCCGTCTCTCGGTACCTGACGCCGGGGATCAGGTGGACGCCGTCGAACGCACCGCTGTCTGCGATGCTCCGGGCCAGTTCGCACGCGAGCTCCACGCCCGCACGCCGGTGCGTCTCGACGCCATCGATCCAGCGCTGGGGAACCGTGATCTCGGGGATGTCGGTGGAGAGCTTCCGGGCCATCGACGCGCTGGGGAGCACCATGACGCCGGCGTAGATCTCGCCGTCGAAGGCGACGGTGTCGCGCCAGGTCAGTAGCTTGTCCAAGTCGAACGAGACCTGGACGAACAGGAAGTCCGCTGCGCTCTTCCAGGAGGGAAGCGGCTGCAACCGGGTCGTCACGCCCACACGGAACCGGCTGGCGTGGCCCTGGTGCTCCTCGCTGAACTGTCGCAGGTACTCGATCATCGATCGCACCGTTAGCTAGCCGGTCCGAGCTCCCGAGACCGGGGCATCGCCGTAGACGAAAAGGAACTCATCGACGCCGTAGGCTGCCCCCGTCAGCAGATCGCGCCGGAACCCCAGGGCGTTGCGATCCCGGGCGTTGAGGCAGGCGATCGAGCGTCCGCCCATGCGGTCGACTTCGTGGGCCACGGCGATGCTGGAGACAGTCGCCCGCCCGACGTGGTTGTCGGGGATCAGGTACGCCGAGGCAACCTTGCTCAACACGCCGATCTGATGACGGACGTGCATCATGTCCGGCTTGGTCGGCGGCTCGATCTCGCAGATCCACTTGAAGGCCGAACGGCTCACGGCCGCAGACTACCGACCACCGTCGAAAGGGATCGCCGATCTCGGCTCCCCGGGCGCCGCCGACGGCGCCCGCCCGACCGGGGTATCCGTGAAGATCACCGACTTCATCGCCCGAGGACTGTCCCGGAACGCCGGCTCGAAGTGACACCCGTAGGGCGCGCGAACGGCGTCTGCTGGGTACCCAACCAAGGAGGTACCCGTGACGGCCGTGATCCCCGTGACGATGTCGTTCTGCCCACCCTCCGGTGACAACTTCCGACTGGACGAAGCCGAGTTGGCGGCAGCCGCCTTCCTGGCGCGCTACCAGGGCCGGACGCTGGACGCCTACCGCTACGACCTGCGGGCCTTCTTCCAGTGGGCCACCGATCACGGTCTCGAGGTCCTCAGGGCCACGCGTCCCCAGATCGAGCTGTACGTCCGGTCAATGGAGGAGCGCGGACTCGCGGCGACCACGATCGACCGTCGCCTCTCGACGGTCTGTGGCTACTACCGCTTCGCCCGCATCGACGGCCGCATCGCCGCCAACCCGGCGCAGTACGTCCGCCGTCCCAAGGTGCACCCTTCCGACGCCCGTGGCATCGACCGCTCGGACCTTGGCGCCTTCCTCTTCACGGCTGAGCGGTTCGACGCGGCTCACGCCGCCTTGGCGGTGCTCCTCGGGCTCAATGGGCTGCGAGTGAGCGAGGCGTGTTCGGCCGACATCGAGAGCCTCGGCTTCGAGCGGGGCGACCGCACCCTGCGCATCGTCGGGAAGGGCGACAAGCCGGCGATCATCCCTCTTGTCCCCCGGACCGCTCGGACGATCGACCTGGCCATTGGCGAGCGAACGGCGGGTCGTATCCTCCGGCGCCACGACGGCCAGCGCCTCGACCGGCGGACCGCCCACCGTTGGGTCCGCTCGATTGCAAGACGTGCGGGGCTCGGCCACGTGCACCCGCACAGGCTGAGGGCCGCCTTCATCATGTGCGCCCTGGACGCCAGCGTTCCGCTCCGGGAGGTCCAGATCGCCGCACGTGATGCCGATCCCCGTACGACGACCGTTTACGACCGGAGACGCCAGAACTTCGACCGCCACGCCGCCTACGTCGTCGTCGCCTTCGTCGCCGGCGGCTGACATCGCACGGCGTACGATGGTCGGCGTGAGCGACGCCGCGGACGATCAAGATCAGGCTCCGCATGGCACCTCCCTGCTGCCGAGCGACCTGACCGAGGATCAGCTGGCCGCGGCCCCCGTTCTGACGTCCGTCGACACACTCCTGATCGAGGAGCTGTCCGTGGACGAGGACGAAGCGTTCGCCACCGCCCTCGATTCGTGAGAATCGTCGTCGACACCGGTGTCTTCAGCGCGTCGATCAGTCGGCGTCGCCGCGAGGGGTTCGAGACCCAGATCGCCCTCATGGCGGGCAACCAAATCTTCCTGGCAGCCAACACCGTGAGCGAACTCCGATACGGCGCCCTTGTCGCGGGGTGGAGCGAGGCCCGGCGCGAAGCGCCTCGAGGGATCGATCCGCGCCACGACCGTTGGTCCCGTCAGCAACAAGCTGCTCACCACAACCGCCGAGCTGCGGTTCGCCTGCCGCCGCGTCGGTCATCCGCTCCAGGATCGGAGCCACGCCAACGACCTGTGGATCGCGGCCGCCGCACTCCACATCAGCGCCCCGCTCCTCACTGCCGACAACGTGTTCGCACACACCCCCGGGCTCACGCTGCACAAGTAGCCCGACCGTCCCGAAACATTCATCGGGACGGGGCCCAGCGGGTGACACCTATCGCCGGCTAGGAGTCCAAGATGGGGTGCCGTGTCTCGCCTTTTGCGTTGAGTGAGAGGCTCTCGAGGACCGCAGGCAGCATGCCGTCCGCCCGCTCGGCTTCTCGCCGCCACCCTGCGGGGTCGCCGTCTTGAACCAATCGAGCAAACGCAGCGTGGCCCGCCGCCGCGGTCGCTTCGATGTTCGTTGCGACAGAGCGACAGCGGTCGGGTACCAGCAGGAGCGCTGTTCTCGTGAGCGCCTCGTCTGCTCCGTACCCCTCCACGATCGCCGCCACGCGGTCGATGACTTCGCCGACCGTCAACTGGCCCGTCTGCCACGGTGGCGGCTCCTCCCAGAACCAGCCGACTGCGACGAGGAGGTACGCGAGGTCCCATTCCGCGCGTCCGGGGCTGATGAAGTCCCAGTCGATCAGCCCGAAGGCCGGGCCAACGACGATGTTCCAGGGCCCGAGGTCATTGTGCACGACCAGCGGCCCGCCTTTCGGGTCGTTCCCGATCCGCGACCATGTCGCGCCCGGAGGAACTCGAAATCCTTCGGTTGCGTCATGAAAGGCACGCACGAGTTGGCCAACCGCACGCAACTCATGCGACCC
>JBOGIC010000202.1:0-2818 GCA_050744985.1 Acidimicrobiales bacterium | reverse complement strand
GGACGGTGGAGGGCCGGGCGGTGGCCGTCTCCGGCGGCGACGACGGCACCGTGCGGGTGTGGGACCTGGCCTCGGGCCGCCCCGCCGGCGAGCCCCTCACCGGCCACACCGACTGGGTGCGGGCGGTGGCGGTGGGGACGGTGGAGGGCCGGGCGGTGGCCGTCTCCGGGGGCGAGGACGGCACCGTACGGGTGTGGGACCTGGCCCGGGCCACCTGCCTGATGACGCTGCCCACCTTCGACGAGGTCCGTTCGGTCGGCGTCATTTCCGGAGGCCTCCTCATCGGCGCCGGCGCCCACGTCTGCTGCGTGGACTTTGCCGACCTCAGCCCCCTTGACTCGCCCCCAACGCCTCCTTCGCCCCGTCGCTCTAGCCGAAGGCTGCTTCGTCGTCAGCGTCGCCCGAGGTGACCCCCCGGCCACGAGGAGTTCAACCTCTCTCGTGGGTGGCTCGGCGGTCCACGCAGTGACCGACACGCCGCAACGACTGCGAAGACGCTTGTGGACGACACTTCATTGATGAAACGGTGACGATCCTGGTTCAGCCCGGAGCGGAACGGCGAGCGGCAGCGGCGGTGCCCGCAAGGGGAACGGCTTACGGAACCCTCTCTGGCCCGCTGCCACGATCGCGTCCCAGCGCCGCCTGGTCCCGCAAGCGGATCCGCCAACGAGACACGACGCGACCATCGCAAAATAGACCGACGAGTGGCGCTCTGAGTGGGGCGTTCGGCACACGGATCCGATCTACGGCTGCCGGTCGAGCTGTATCTCCGAGATGGCGGTGTAGTCGAAGTTCGGATCGCCGGGGATCGTTTCGAGAATCTCGATGATGACGTGACGCGTCGTCACCCGGACCTCCATCGACTGGATGAAGGGCTGGTCGGCGAGGGCCTGCTCCACCGACACTCCGCCGTCGAACCGATATCGGACCCGGGCCACCCGGCGGTTCTGGAAGAACCGGTTGGTGTGGTCGACCGGGTCGATCTTGGCGTATCCAGGGAGCAGACCGACCCTGCGTAACGAGACTCGCTTCCCGAGGTCGAGCGACAAGGTCACTCCTCGCCCATCGCCTTCCACGCGCCAGGCCGTCGCCAGGTCGGCGTCGATCGCCTGCTCTGGCTCGTACACCACCTGGCGTCCCGACGCGTCGAACGCGGGCGGGGCAACGGCGCCGGCGGTGATGGTCGTCTTCGGTTCGTCGTTTCCCCCAGCCAGGACGAGAAACGCCAGGACTGCCGTGACGCACACGGCTGCAGCCAACGCGGCGACCTTGATCGGTCGAGCGACCCGCGGCCTCTTCCGAGCGGTTCCTCCAGCGGGTATGGGCGCAACCTGGGCCGCGAGTTGAGGCGCGGGGGCCTGCGCCAACGGCGGTAGATCCTCGTGCACGATCGGCTCAGCCGACGGCCGGAGGCCCTCCAGTGTCGTCACCAGCCGGCCGACGTCGTACTCCCAGCGCTTGTCGCTGATATCCAGGCCGTTGATGCGCGCCAGCCGGGCGAGGTCCGGTGGCAAGTCGCCGGCAGTCGGCATACGGGCGTCCTCGAGCAGGACCGGGATGACCGGGATGCTGCGCTTCAGTGCCGCAGCCACCTCCACTCGGATGAAGTCCTCCGGGTTGTCGAGCCTGCGGTTCCCGAGCGCATCCCTCGACGTGAGCCACTCCTGGCCGATGAGGGCCAGCAGGACATCGCAGGACGCAACGGCCTCCTCGATCACCTGCACGAAGTCGACGCCGGGCTGGATGGTGTCGACATCCATGAACACCCGGGCCTCACGGAAGTGGCTCCGTAGCCGGTCAGACAGCCGACCGGCGTGGCCCGACGTGTCCTCACGCCGGTAGCTGACGAAGATTGTCTTCACCGCCGACTCACCGCCGACCCTTCCCATCGCGGCGCCCCATTTTGGTGCGCACCCTGTTGTCCCTCTGCAAAGAGCCGCCAGACGGCTGTCGAGATACGTCGAGGCGTGCGCCCAGAAGGCCCGGCCGCGGCGGTGATCATGCCGCGGTACCACCGCGAATTGTACGGCCTGCTGTGGAGCCCCCGCCCGGACCGGATGTCTTGACGATGGGCCGCCTGCCCTATCGGGCCGCAGGGCCGCTCCCCGACCGACGTCGCGTGCGTTCGGAGCCCCGCCCGCTCCGCGAACAACTCCAGTACATTCCCGCAAGCCGATCACGAACGCCGTCGTCACTCCTGGGCGGATGATCCACGGCGGATGTCGCCTCGTCCCGGAGGTGGATCCGCATACGGCATTCGCTCGGCGATCTAGCTGCGGGACGCATTCCTCACGCCGCAAGCCCGGGGGCGATCGGCCTTCGGGTTTGTTGGCTTACGCGGGCGGCACCTGGGCTGGGGCTTGGCCATGGCCGTGGCGGGAACGGCGAGGTGTACTTCGACGCTGCCCCTGGGCACGAGTTTCTGGGACTCGCCGCCTGGCTCCGGCTCAGCTCACAGCATCCCGGAGCAGGGCCGCCTCCGCTTCCAGGCCGGTGCAGTCCCGGTAACGCCGGCGCCCCAAGGAGCCGTGGTATCCGGAGGGGTGGAGGAGTGCCACGGCAGCGAAATCGTGGTCGCCGAGGTGGGCCCGCACGACGCCGGGGGTCGGGTTGCGGGTCGAGGTCCAGGCGGTCAGCTCCGGCGCCATGGTCGAGAGGAAGCGACGGGAGCCCGTGCCCAGCGTGGCCACCGCCCTCGGTTTCGTCACCGAGATCTGCTCTCCAAGGAACCCCCTGCACCAAAGGCGGAACTCGGGATCGTCGGCGCCGGGGAAGCGGCCGGTCGGGTCGTCCCCGGCTTTGAGCCCAACGTAGGCAT
>JBOGIC010000201.1:0-2986 GCA_050744985.1 Acidimicrobiales bacterium | reverse complement strand
GCCTGGACTCGGGGCGGACCTCGTCCTCGAGCGCCAGCGCCCCCACGATCTCGCCTCGGCGGGCGACGTAGAGGATGGCCGCGCCCCGCTGCTTCCACTGCTCCACCCGGCTTGCGAGCGCGGGCGGTTCCACCAGGGAGCGTTCCCGCAGCAGGGCCGGACCGCCGACGGCCACCGGTTCGCCGTCGACCGTGGCCTCGACGCCGCGGCCGGTGAGCGATCGGAACCCTGTGGCTCGGGGTATCTCGAGGCCGCGGGCGCGTGCGGCAGCCACGATGGCCTTGGCCAGCGGGTGTTCCGAATCGGATTCGACGGCGGCGGCGATCGACAGGACCGTCGACTCGTCGACGCCCGTCGCGGCGAGGTCGGCGACGGTGTGCTGGCCGCGGGTGAGGGTGCCGGTCTTGTCGAACAGCACGACGTCGATGGTCGGCATGCGCTCGAGTGCCATGCGGTCCTTGATGAGGATGCCGGCCTTGGCGGCGATGGACGTCGAAAGGCTGATGACCAGCGGGATGGCGAGGCCCAGCGCGTGCGGGCACGCGATCACCAGCACGGTGACGGTGCGCACGAACGCCTCGTCGAGCTCGCCGATCGCGCTCCAGACGGCGAAGGTGGCGAACGCCGACACGAGGGCGACGTAGAACAGGAGAGCGGCGGCGCGGTCGGCGAGGGCCTGGGCCCGGGACTTCGACGCCTCGGCCTCGGCGACGAGGCGCTGGATGCCGGCGAGCGCGGTCTCCTCGCCCACGGCGTCGACCCGGACGCGTACCGACGAGTCGGTGACCACCGTGCCGGCGACCACCCTGTCGCCTGCACCCTTGGGCACCGGCCGGGACTCGCCGGTGATCATCGACTCGTCCACCTCGGCATCGCCCTCGACCACCTGCCCGTCCGCCGGCACCCGGGCGCCCGGACGCACCAGCACCACGTCGCCGACCCGCAGCTCGTGCAGGGGGACCGTCTCGGTGCCGCCGGGCGTGACCCGTTCGGCCTCGTCGGGAAGCAGCGCGGCGAGGGCCGCGAGCGCCCCCTGGGCCTGCCCGAGGGCGCGCATCTCGAGCCAGTGGCCGAGCAGCATGATCGTCACCAGGGTCGACAGCTCGGCCCAGAGGTCGACATCGAGCAGGCCCAGCTCGGTGGCGGCCGAGGCGGTGAACGCCACCAGCAGGCCCATCGAGATGAGCAGCATCATCCCCGGCCGGCGGCTGCGCAGCTCGCTCCACCCGCCCTGCAGGAACACGGGGCCGCCGTACAGGAAGACGGCCGTCCCGAACAGCGGTGCGATCCAGTCGTCGCCGGGGATCTCCGGCGGCGTCCACCCCGTCAGCTCCATCAGCATGCTGCTGTAGATGACGACCGGGATGGTCAACGCCAGCGACAGCCAGAACCGCCGCCGGAACATGGCGGCATGATCCCCGTGCCCGCCGCCGTGGTCCACGTCAGGTCTCCGTCGTCGCCGGCTCGGGCTCGGGCTCGGGCCGTTTGCCGAACATGAACTTCTCGAAGACGATGAACTTGACGACCCAGATCACGCCGAACGCCGCGATCGACGTCCCCGACACCAGGATCGTCTGGACGAGCTTCGAGTACGACGTCGCGTGGTCCTCGACCACGCCCACGGCCCACGTCGACAGGGCGAGGCCGGCGAAGGCGAGGATCCAGAAGGGGAGGACTTCCTTGACCACGTGCGAGCGCCCGTGCTTGGACCACGTCCACGCCCGGTTGAGGTAGTACGACGGGATGCCGCCGGCGATGAACGACACCACGTTGGCCGCGCGCGCGCTCCATCCGATGACGCCGAACCCGATGATGAGCGTCGCCTGCCCCACCACCACCGACACCCCGGACACGCACGCGTAGCGGATCATCTTCCGACCCATCGGGGTCCTGGCCTGGGCGACGACGTCGCGCACGGACATCCGCATCGTCCTCAGATGGTACGAGGTCAGGAATCGGTTGCGTCCCGGCCCGCCCCCGCTCGGCCCAGCTTCATCGTGAAGCCCCTGGGGCGAACGTAGCCAATCCGCTTACTCAGGCGGACGGCGTGGCGTCCCGCATCAGGTTGAGGTCTACGCGTCCGGAGATGCCGGACACCCGCGCATAGCCGTGCACCTGCCAGATCATGACGCCCGCACCCCGCGGGCGGATCAGGAACCGGCGTAGCCAGAAGGGGCGGTCGAGGCCGGCACGCACCCGGTACCGGTCTTGGAAGTCGTCGCCGAGGTAGACGACAACTCGACGGTCCCATGCCGCCTCGACGGCGGCGAGGAACGCGTCCAGTTCCTCGACCAACGCGCTCCTCGACGGGCGGGACCGGCAGTTACCGGCCAGCTCGAGGTCGACGGCGGGTGCCAGCGCGGCCGGATCGGGCCGGGCCACGGCCAGGAAGTTCGCCGCTTGCATCGCTCCGGGCGAGCAGAGGGTGAAGAAGTGGTAGGGCGCCCGTTCGATGTCGGCCTCGTGTGATCGCGACCAGTTCTCGCTGAAGCGGGCGTCGACGAAGTCCGCCCCTTCCGTGGCCTTGATGTAGGCGAACTCGATCCCGTCGCCCGCGACGCGCGTCCAGTCGATGTCGCCTTGGTGGGCCGAGACGTCGACGCCGTACCGCTCGCCGGCCTGCAGCGCCGGCCGCCACTCCGGAAACCAGAACCACCACGCCGCGCCGAGCAGCACGCCGACAGAAGCGACGACGGCACCCGCCGCGACAAGCAGCCGAGGGCGACGCGATGGCGGCCTCACCGGGACCAGAATGCCCTGCAGCGCCTGCCCCCCACAGTCGGGGGAGATGCGAGACGGCGGTGGAGGAGTCTCGGGAGGCGGCGGCTCGGGTCGTTCGCCGCGGTCGTCGTCCTTGCGGATGTGTTGCGGATGCGATCATCCACCGTGTGACACGCAATGGCCGCTAATCCCTTCTGATCCGAAAATGACTGGTGTTACGTGAGCGCGTGGGCGCGCGAGACCGGGGTGCGGGGCGGAGCCCCGC
>JBOGIC010000200.1:0-7339 GCA_050744985.1 Acidimicrobiales bacterium | reverse complement strand
GTTCACGCCCGAGCGGCTCTACCCGTGGCTGGGCGTGGCCAGCGGCCTTCTGGTGGTCGGGATCGGCGTCAACCTGCTCCGCCGGGCTCGGCGCCGGGAGCCCGTACACACGCATGAGCCCGAGCCGGTGCGCGAGCTCGTGACCGTCGGCGGCGGAGGCCATGCGCACGAGCACAGCCACCCCCACCCCCACCCCCACCCGCATCCCCACTCGCACGACCATGCCGACCGGCCGGCGGAGCTGAGCCGCCGCAACCTGCTCGCCATGGGCCTGGCCGGCGGCATGGTGCCGACGCCCTCGGCCCTGGTTGTGCTGCTGGGCGCCATCGCCCTGGGCCGGGCGTGGTTCGGCGTCGTGCTCGTCGTCGCCTACGGCGTCGGCATGGCCGCCACCCTCACCGGGGCGGGGCTGCTGCTGGTGCGGGCCCGGGCGGCGATCGAGCGCCGCATGGGCCACCGCCACCCCGGCCGCCTGGCCCGGCTCAGCACCACCCTGCCGGTCGTCAGCGCCTCGGTCATCATGGCCGCCGGCCTGTTCCTCGCGGTACGAGGAGCCGTCCAGCTCTGAGCGCGAGTGACCGGTACTGGTATGCTGGCATACCATGAAGCGAACGACGGTGAAGCTGCCCGACGACCTCGACGCTCGGCTGCGGCACGAGGCGGAGCGTCGCGGCACGACGATCTCGGAGCTGACGCGCGAGGCGATCGAGGCACACCTCGGTGGCCGTCGCAGCCGTCGCCGGCTCCTTGCCGCCGCGGCCGGCGGCAGCGGTCGCTCAGACATCTCCGAACGGATTGAGGAGATTCTCGCCGCCGAGGTGCCCGGATCGCGCTGATTGTCGACGCCGGCCCCCTGTACGCCTATGTCGACTCGGACGATGCCCACCACGCCGAGTGTCTGGAGCTGCTGGAGTCGCATCCGGGCCCACTGGTCGTCCCCGAGCTCGTCATCACCGAGGTGACCTACCTGTTGGGTACGCGCGTGGGCGTGACTGCCGAAGTGCGGTTCATCGGAGACCTCGCCGCGGGCAACCTCATTCCCGAACCGGTCGCGGCACCGGACTGGCTGCGGATCGCCGACCTCGTCTCGACGTACCGGGACCTCGGTCTCGGGACCGTCGATGCTTCCGTCATTGCGACGGCCGAACGCCTGATGGTTCGCGAGGTGGCGACGCTCGACCGCCGCCACTTCACCGTCGTGCGGTCAGAGATCGGAGCGTTCGACCTCCTACCGTGACGAACCGCGGTCGCGTTCCCGAGCGAGGATCAACGTGGTCATGGAGGCTCAGCACACACACCAGACGGTGTCGAGGCCGAGTCTGCTCACGAATTGGCTGGTATCGTCGACGCACGGCGCCTACGGCGGCGCCCCTGCGGGAGGGGTACAGATGAGTGATGGCCGGCACTCCGCGATCAACCGTGCTTTTCGCTACGGAGGGCCAGGACGAAGGATGGGGCGCGGCGGCCACGGCGGGAGTTCCCCTGGGCCTGCCTCCACATCACGTCGTCGCTGGACGCGCTCTCAGCAGGCCTTGCTTCTTGCGTGCATGATGTCGTTGGTCGTCATCGGTTTCGACTCGGGTGGAGCGGGGGCCGCGACCTACTCCGGTGGAGCGACGGTCGTGGTGAAGCAGGTCGGCGCGCAGGCCCTCGCGGATGTTGGTGCCGTCGTATGCAGACCGTCGACAGATTCGGGCTACGGCGGCGCCTGCGTCCCCTTCGGACCGGGAAACGCCATTCGCGTCGACGATACGAAAGCGGGAACGTCGGTTGCGTTCCAAGTGTGCATCGATAATGACGGCAACCGCCAGTGTGGAGGCCTCCCCTCCATCCCCGGATGCGCCGACGTCCTTGTGTACAGCCACAGTGACTCTGGTGCATTCTTCAACCCGATCGGGCCGCTTCCCGGCGGCTTTTCACCGGGATGTCCCGGCGGCCCGTTCAAGGGATATGTCGTCCTGATCTGCCAGGGGGTCCATATCGCAGGAATAGCCCCACACGTTCACCTGGCCAGCTCGGGGGTGGTGAGCTTGACCACCGGCGGGACGGGCTTCGGCAACTTCTGCGGCCCCAATGAGCCAGGCGGATTCGACCCGCGGCTCCCACCGAAGCCGTACTACATCATCTGATTCCCGATCCGGCTCCGGTTCGAGCTCCGGTCCCGTCAGTGTCGGAAATGCTCGGGTGCGGCCCGACCCGTGCCGGGAACCCGGCCGGGTGTGGTCGCGGCGCCTCGCGCCGTCGACGGGTGATGTCCCGTGCGCGGCTGGCCTCGGTCACCCGTTCGCCGCCACCGCGCCTCTGCCACGGCCCACATCGCCAACTGCCGGTAGGTGTCCTGCGTCGCTGCCATGCCGACCTCCTTGTTCGGGTCCTGGTCGGCACCGCTCCTGCAGATGTCAGCGGCCTCGAGAATCCGGGCTGCACAAACCCCCTTCGCCCCTCAGTGTCGCCCTCCCTCCCGGCATCGTCAAGGCCTGATTCTCACCGGCAGGCCGCCACCAGCGTCGGGTAGGGGCTGATGTGGTCGCCGCCGCCAGGGCGGATCTCGAAGTGGAGGTGCGGCGAGGTGGTGACGGCGTCGCCGGTGTTGCCGACGTACCCGATGATCTCGCCGGCCGAGACCGTCCCCGACTCGCCGTAGTCGTCCATGTGGGCGAAGTAGTAGCGGTTGCCGTCGTTGCCGTAGAGGCGGACCGCCTTCCCGCCGGCGTTGTTCGGGTAGATCTCGACGGCCCCGCTGACGGGGGCGACGATCGGCGTCCCCCGGGGAGCGAACATGTCGACGCCCAGGTGCTTGACCCCATCGGGCTTCACGTAGCCGTAGTCGTTCACGAACGTCGCCGCCGGTACGGGGCAGTTCCACACGTTGGGGGCGCTGATGACCTGGCCCACCGTGATGACGTTCGGGTCGCTGATGTTGTTGGCCGCCACGAGCTGGCCCAGCGGCACGCCGAGCTTCAGGGCGACGTCGGAGAGCACGTCGCCGCTGCGCACCGTGTAGGAGCCCCACCCGACCCCCGCCGCCGCGGTCACCGGCGATGGCGCCACGACGGCCGCCGACACGACCGGCGTGCCCGTTGACGTGGCCACCGGCGGCACCGACAGCAGATGCCCGGAGATGATCAGGTTGGGGTCCTCGATGCCGTTGGCCCGCGCCAGGTCTGCGACCGGCACGCCCAACGCCTCGGACACCCACATGAGGGTGTCGCCGTCGCGCACGACGTACTCGATCGCCGACCCGCCGTCGGACGGCACCACGAGCATCTGGCCGGTGACGATGAGGTTCGGGTCGGTGATGCCGTTGGCCTCGGCCAGGTCCTGGATCGAGACGCCCAGCCGCTCGGCGATGTTCCACAGCGTGTCGCCGTCACGGACCTTGTAGGAGTCCGCCGACGCCAGCTGCACCTGTATGGCCACCGCCACCAGGGCGGCGATCGCCACCATGGCAAAGGAAAGGGCCCTGTTGGCCTGCATGTGTTGCTTGCCTCCTGCCCCCTGCGCCCGCGGGAAGGATAACAACACCAGCCACACAAGTCACACGAGCAACGCCCAGCAGCGTTTACTCCGCGCCATTGGGGCTGACAGACCCCTCTTCTGCAGATCAAACGGGAGGGGGGCTCAGCCTTCGAGGGCGAGTTTCACCAGTGCACCGCCGTTGACCCACTCGGTGACGACGTCGACGAAGGTGCCGTCCCTGTACTGCACGAGGCGGGCCCAGGCGTTGCAGACCGACGGCACGAGCAGCACCTGGTGGGCGTCGCAGGTGAACGGATGGGCCATGAAGTTGGGCTCGTCGACCCGGGTCTGCAGCCGGGACGACAGGGCCGGGCCGTTCATGGCGTCGGGGTTCATGGACGACAGCTGTTTGTGCACGTCCATCACCGTGGCGAAGCCCATCTGGGACAGGACCGACGGCGCCGTCCCGGCCCCGTAGCGCTGGCGCTTCTCGAGGAACGTGGCCACCTGGGGGTCGTCGGTGTGGGTGTAGGGCACGAGGCCGGTGGCGAAGGTCACGCCGTTGGCGGCGCTGCCCGCCCCGGAGAGGACCTCCTCGGACGCACAGGCACTGGGCATGAAGATGCGGGCCTTGACCTTGAGGGCCTGGGCCGCCTGGAGAACCCGGGCGCAGCCCTGCGCCGGGAAGACGGCCATGAGCACGTCCGGGTTGGACGCCGTCGCCGCCCGGACCGCGGGGACGAAGTCGGCGGCGTCGGCCTTCTCCGCCACGATCTTGGCGTCGGTCACGCCTCGTTTGCGCATGATGATGCGAGCCGCCAGCACGGCGTTGTCGACGAGCCCGGGCAGGTCGAGGTGCACGATCCCGACCTTTTTGGCCATGAGCGTGCCGGTGATGTAGTCCATCTCGGCGAGCAGGTCGCCGGGGACGCCGCCCGCCAGCATGAACGAGGCGGTCGACGACAGCTCGTCACCGATCGCGGGCGTGAGCCCGACGTAGGGGATCGTGGCGTTCTCGAATATGGTCATCGCCGGCCCGGCCGACAGTTCGGGGCCGGCCACCACCGCCACCGGCTGCTTGATCCGCAACTCGTTCGCACAGGCCTGGGCGGACTCCGGTGAGCTGTTGGTGATGCAGGCCTCGAGCTGGATCGGGCGGTTGTGGATGCCGCCCAGCTCCTCGTTGACATAGCGAACGGCCGCCTCGGCGTCGCGCCGGAACTCCGGGAACGAGCCGATCGGCGTGTTCTCCATGTTCATCAGCCCGATGACGAGCGGCTTGCCCGTCGCCTTCGTGCCGCCCGCCGACCCGCCACCACCCCCCGAGCAGGCGACGGCCGACAGTGACAGCAGGAGGAGACAGGCGACCGCGACTCGGGGTTTCATCCCGGCCATGGTGCCATGAGCGCTGGGCCCACCGGCATCGCGTCTAACCTCCGCCGATCCGGGACCACGCGCTGTTCCTGCTGCTGGGCCTGGGCGCCGGTGCCGTCTATGCCTCGCTCGGCCTGGGCCTGGTGATGGTGTACCGGGTCTCGCGCGTGGTGAACGTCGCCCAGGGCGCCATGGCGAGCGTGTCCGCCTACCTGTTCCTCGACCTGCGCGACGACCTGGCCTTCGGGCCCGCCCTGGCGCTGGCCCTCGTGGCCGCCGCCGCCCTCGGGCTCGTGGTCTACGCCGCCGTGTTCCGCCCGCTCCACCGCGCCCCCGCCTTGTCGCGCGTCGTGGCGTCGGTGGGGGTCATGATCACCCTGCAGGCCGCCATCGTGTTGCGCTTCGGCAGCTCGAACCGGTCCGTGGCGCCGATCCTCCCGGCCGAGCCGATCAGCCTGTTCGGCGTCGGGGTGCCCCGTGACCGTCTCATCCTCGCCGGGCTGGCCGTCGCCGCCGGCGCCGTGCTCTGGGCCCTGGGCCGGTTCACCCGGGTCGGGTTGGCCACGCGGGCCGTCGCCGACGACCCCGACGCCGCCGCCCTCCTGGGTTGGTCGCCGACGAGGATGGCCGCCCTTACGTGGGCGGTCGCCGGAGTGCTGGCCGGGCTCGCCGGGATACTGGCGGCGCCGATCAGCTCGCTGAACCCGACGACCTACAGCCTGCTGGTCGTCCCTGCGCTCGGCGCCGCCCTCGTCGGCGGCCTGTCGTCGTTCGGCGGGACGGTGGCCGCCGGGCTGGCGCTGGGCATGGCGCAGTCGGTGGTGGTGAAGGTGCAGTCCGAGGTCAGCTGGCTCTCGATCCCCGGCCTGCGCGACGGCCTCGCCTTTCTCGTCATCGTCGTGGCCATCACCTGGCGCGGGCGCACGCTCGCGGCCCGGGGTGAGGCCACGGGGAACGACCTCCCGCTGGCCACCCGGCCGGGCCTGAACCGCCGTACGCTCGCCGTCACCGGCGTCGGGTGCGCCGTCGTGGCGGCCGCCCTGTTCGGGCTCGGCTCGGTGCTGCGCCTGGCGCTGATCCACAGCCTTATCGGGGCCGTCGTGTGCCTGTCGCTGGTGCTGCTGACCGGCTACGTCGGGCAGATCTCGCTGGCGCAGATGACCTTCGCCGGTGTGGCCGGGTTCATCCTCACGCGCCTCGGCACCGGGATCCCGTTCCCGCTGGCGCCGCTGCTCGCCGCCACCGTGGCGGCCCTGCTCGGGCTGCTCGTCGGCATCCCCGCGCTGCGCGTGCGGGGCGTGAACCTGGCCGTCGTGACGCTGGCGGGCGCCGTGGCCGTCGAGGAACTGGTGTTCAAGAACCCGGTGCTGGTCGGCGGCATCGCCGGCCGCCGCGTGCCCGAGCCGCGGCTGTTCGGCATCGACCTCGGCATCGGCGGCCCCGGGGCGACCACCTACCCGCGCCCCGTGTTCGGGCTGTTCGTCCTGGCCATTCTCGCCGCGCTGTGCCTGGGCGTGGTGTGGCTGCGCAGCGCGCCCCTCGGCCGGCGGTTCCTGGCCGTCCGCTCGAACGAGCGGGCCGCCGCCTCCGTCGGCATCGGCGTCGAGGAAGCCAAACTCATGGGCTTCGCCCTGTCGGCCTTCGTGGCCGGGCTCGGCGGGGTGCTGTTGGGGTACTCCCAGGGACGCCTCACCTATGTCTCGTTCGGCGTGTTCGCATCGCTCGCCTACCTCGCCGTCACCTACGTCGGCGGCATCGCCCGGGTTTCCGGGGCGCTCGTCGGCGGGGCCCTGGCGAGCGGCGGCATCGTCTTCGCCGCCCTCGACCAGGCCGCCGACCTCGGCCGCTACGAGTTGCTCGTGACCGGCGTCGCCCTCGTCGTCATGGCGGTGCTGTACCCCGACGGTGTGGCGTCCGCGCCCGCTCGCGTACTGAGGAGGCTGCGTGCTCGCGCTTGAGTCGCTCTCGGTGGCGATCGGGCCCGCGGTCGTCCTGGCGGACGTGTCGCTCGAGGTGCAGGCCGGCCGGATCGTGGGCCTCGTCGGGCCGAACGGGGCGGGCAAGACGACGCTGCTCGATGCCGTGAGTGGCCTGGCGCGCGCGACCTCGGGGACGGTGCGGCTCTCCGGCACGGACATCACCCGGCTCGCCCCCCACCGCCGCGCCCGCCTCGGCCTGGCACGCACGTTCCAGGCTCTCGACCTGTTCGACGATCTGGACGCCGAAGAGAACGTTCTTGTAAGACTCAACCACCGGATCGGTGGCACACGCTTACAAGAACCGGTGCGGGGGCTGTCCCACGGCGAGCGCAAGGCGATCGCCCTCGACCGGGCGCTGGCCGCCCACCCGCGGGTGCTGCTGCTGGACGAGCCGGCGGCCGGGCTCGATGCCGCCGCCCGGCGGGCGCTGATGACCCGCTTGCGCGACCTGGCCGCCTCCGGCGTGGCCCTGGTCCTCGCCGACCACGACATCGACCTCGTGATGGACGTGTCCGACGAGGTCTGCG
>JBOGIC010000199.1:0-4677 GCA_050744985.1 Acidimicrobiales bacterium | reverse complement strand
GTCGAACAGGGCGCGGGCGGCCTCGACGGAGCGCACGCCGCCGCCGGTCTGCACCGGCACGGCGATGGCCCCGGCGATGTCCATGATCACCGGCCGGTTGGTGGCCTCGCCGGTGCGGGCGGCGTCGAGGTCCACGACGTGGATCCAGCGGGTACCGGCCTCCGCAAACCCGCGCGCGACCTCGACCGGGTCGGTGCCGTAGGCGTGCTCCCGGTTGTAGTCGCCCTGGTAGAGCCGGACGGTCCGCCCGGCCCGCAGGTCAATCGCCGGGTAGAGATCGAACAAAGTTCTCCAGCAGGCGCAGGCCGGCGGCGCCCGACTTCTCGGGGTGGAACTGGGTGGCCCACACGTTCTCGCGGTGGGCCGCCGCCACCACCGGCCCGCCGTAATCGCACCGGGCGATGGTATGGGGGCCGTCCTCCGGCGCGTAGGAGTGGACGAAGTAGACCCATGCCGGCTCGGGCAACCCGGCGAACAAGGGGGCGTCGGGGTCGAGCAGCTCGAGCGTGTTCCACTGCATCTGCGGCCGCTTGACGTCGCCCGGGATCAGCCGCACGGCGCCGCCGAGCACGCCCATGCCCTTGACATCGGGATCTTCCTCCGACGCTTCGTACAGCATCTGCATGCCGATGAAGATGCCGAGGAACGGCTTCCCGCCGGCGATGGCGGCGTGGGCCGGTCCCTCGAGGCCCGCCTCCCGCAGCGCCTCCATGCAGCGCCCGAACGCGCCGACGCCGGGCAGGACCACGCCCGCGGCGCCGGCCACGACGTCGGGGTCGGCGGTGAGCCGGGCGTCGGCCCCCACCCGCTGCAGGGCCTTCTCGGCCGAGCGCAGGTTCCCGATGCCGTAGTCGAGGACGGCGATCAAAGGCGGCCTTTGGTGGACGGCACGCCGCCGCCCTTGACCTCCACGCGCACGGCGTCGCGCAGCGCCCGTGCCACACCCTTGAACGACGCCTCCAGGATGTGGTGGGAGTTCTTGCCGCTCACCATCCGCAGGTGCAGCGTGAGGGCGCCCGACGTGACGAAGGCGCGCCAGAACTCCTCGGCGAGTTGGGGGTCGAACGGTGGGGTGCCGAGAGCCTCCCCGCCGGGCTCGACGCCGTAGTGCAGGTACGGGCGACCCGACAGGTCGAGGGCCACGTCGATCAGGGCCTCGTCGAGGGGCAGCGATATGGACGCGAACCGGCGCACGCCGGCCTTGCCCCCGAGGGCCTCGGCGAGGCACTCGCCCAGCACGATGCCGACGTCCTCGACGGTGTGGTGGGCGTCGACCTCCAGGTCGCCGTCGGCCTTCAGGTCGAGGTCGAACCCGCCGTGACGACCGAGCTGGGACAGCATGTGGTCGAAGAACGGGAGGCCGGTCGAGACATTGACCACGCCCGATCCGTCGAGGTCGAGGCGGGCCTCGATCGAGGTCTCCTTGGTGTGGCGTGAGCGCGTTGCCTGCCGCATGTCTACGCGACGACCTCCTTCAGCGCGGCGAGGAAGGCGTCGTCCTCGTCGGGGGTACCGATGGTGACGCGTAGGCAGCCCTCGAGACGGGGCCAGGACGAGCAGTCCCGCACGAGCACCGACCGTTCGACCAGCGCCGTCCACACGTCGGCGCCGGGCATCGACTCCGGCCGGAACAAGACGAAGTTGGCACCCGATTGCCACACCCGCACGGGGAGGCCCCCGAGGGCGGCGATCAGACGGTCCCGCTCGCCCACCACCGCGGCGACCCGCGCTTCCATCTCGTCGTGCCAGCGCAGGGCGAGCCGCCCGCCGATCTGGGAGGCGGCGTCGAGGTGGTACGGCAGCATGACCCGCTCGCACGCCGCCACCACGTCGGGCGGCGCGACGAGGTACCCGAGGCGCATGGCGGCCATGGACCACGTCTTCGAGTACGTGCGCGTGACCGCGAGCCGGCCTGCGTGGCCCGAACGCCGTGAACAGTCCTCATCGAGCAACGCCAGGGCCGACCAGGGGGCGAACTGGGCGTAGGCCTCGTCCACGACGACCAGGCCGGGCGCGGCGTCGAGCACGGCCTCGACGGTCGCACGGGGCTCGACCAGGCCGGTGGGGTTGTTGGGCGTGCAGAGGAACGTGATGTCGGGGCGCGATTCAGTGAGCACGCGGCGCACTTCGTCGGGGTCGAGGGTGAAGTCGGCGGCCCGCTCCCCGACCGCGACTCCGGTACCGGTGATGCGGGCGATGTGGGAGTGGAGGGCGTAGGTCGGCTCGAACACGGCCACCGTCCGCCCCGCGCCGCCGTAGGCGAGGCAGAGGGCCTGCAGCACCTCGTTGGACCCCTTGCCCGCCAGGACCTGATCGGCAGCGACCCCGTGCTGCGCGGCGATGGCCTCGCGCAGCGCCCGCGCCTCGCGGTCGGGGTAGCGGTTGAACGGCACAGAGGCGAGCTCGGCGAGGAACGCCTCGCGCCAGCCGTCGGGCGGCGGGTACGGCGATTCGTTGGTGTTGAGGCGTACGGCCACGGTCACCTGCGGCGAGTGGTAGCCCTCGAGGTCGACGAGGTCGGGACGCATGCTCATGCTCATGCCACGCCGTTCGGGCCACGGAGGCCGGTTCGCTCGCGGAGCCGGACGGACTGGGCGTGGGCCGCCAGCCCTTCGGCCTCGGCGATGGCGGCGACGTGGGGCGCCACACGGGCGAGGCCCGCCTCGTCGAGGGAGACGGCGTGGATGGTGCGGACGAAGTCGTCGACACCGAGTCCGCCGGCGAACCGGGCCGAGCCGAAGGTGGGCAGGACGTGGCTCGGGCCGGCCAGGTAGTCGCCGACCGACGCCGGCGCCCACGGGCCGCAGAACACCGCGCCGGCGTGGCGCACGCTCGGCAGCAGGCCTTCAGGGTCGGCGCACATCAGCTGCAGGTGCTCGGGCGCGATGGCGTTGGCGACGGCGATCGCCTGTTCCGGGCCGTCGACCACCACCGCGTAGCCCCCGGCGGCGAGCGTCGCCTCGATGTCGTCGCGCCGCGGCGCCTCGGCCACCAGCTTCGCCACGGCATCGCTGACGGCGTCGGCCACGTCCTCCGACCACGTCACGAGCCAGGCCAGGCCGTCGGGGCCGTGCTCGGCCTGCACGATCACGTCGATCGCCGCCCACTCGACGGGCGCCGTGCCGTCGGCGACGACCACCACTTCGGACGGGCCGGCGAACCCCGCCGGCACCGCCACCCGGCCCTCGGCCGCGACCTCCCGCTTGGCCAGTGCGACGTAGGTGTTGCCGGGCCCCACGATGACATCGACAGGCTTCACCGACTCCGTGCCGTAGGCCATGGCGGCCACCGCCTGCGCGCCGCCGATGCGGTACACCTCGTCGACGCCGGCGAGGGCCGCCGCGGCCAGCGTGACGCCGGGCACCCGCCCGTCGCTCTGGGGCGGGACGCAGAGGGCGATCTCGGGCACCCCCGCCACCCGGGCGGGTACGGCGGTCATCAGCACGGTGGACGGGTAGCGCGCCCGGCCCCCCGGCACGTAGCACCCGGCCCGGTCGACGGGCCGGCGCAGCTCCCGTACGGTCACGCCGCCGCGCTCGTGGGCGGACTCCGCGCGCACCGTCGAGCGGTGGTACGCCTCGATGTTGGCACGGGCTTCCTGAAGGGCCACGCGCAGCGGAGGAGGCAGCGCGTCGAGCGCGCTCGTGATCTCGGCCGCGGGCACCCGCAGGTCGTCGATCGCCACCCGATCGAAGCGCTCCGTGTACTCCCGGACGGCGCCGTCGCCCCGCGCCCGCACCCCCGCGAGAATGGCGCGCACGGCCACCACCGGCTCCTCCCCGCCCGCCTCCGGCCGCGGCAACCCGGCCGTGACATCCGCCACCCCGCGCAAGTCGAGCCGGTTCAACATCCGGCCCCGATCGTACAAGGGCCATTCCGCCGCCCCTCAGGTGATAAACCCGCCCCATGGAGTCCGCCGTCACCCCCCGCGCCGAGCTCTCGGCGATCGTCGCCGCCCTCGACCACCTCACCCAGCGCGTCACGAACCTGGCCGAGCGGACGAACGCGGGCAAACAAGACTGGCTGGCCAACGACCTGTTCGAGGCCGAACGCCCCCTGGGAGAAGCAACGCGAAGACTGAGCAGGGCCCTGGAGCGGTTGCGGTAGCCGACCTGGTGCGGTCCCTCCGAAGGAAAACGCGCGGACGGCGCCCCGAAGGGCGCCGTCCTGCCGGCGGTCCGGGCGGCGGAACCCGGAGAACCGCCTCAGGGGATCAGGCGGCGGGAACCTGAATCCCTATGGCTTCAACGATAGCTCTTCTTCGATTGTTCCATCGAGCCCAGAGGGGCCGCGGACGGGCAAAAATCCGCCAAGACGCACGCCTCGCAGCGGGGACGGCGGGCCTGGCAGACCGTGCGGCCGTGGAGGATCAGTCGCAGGCTCAGCCGGCCCCGTTCGGCGGCCGGGACCATGGCGTTCAGCTCGGCCTCGACCTTCACGGGATCGGTCTCCTCGGTGAGGCCCAGGCGGCGCGCCAGGCGACCCACATGGGTGTCCACCGGCAGGCCCGGGAGCGCGAAGCCGACGCTGCGCACGACGTTGGCGGTCTTGCGGCCGACACCCGGGAGGGTCACCAACGCGGCCATCTCGGTCGGGACCTCACCCCCGAACCGCTCCTCGAGGGCGTGGGCCATGCCGATGAGGCTGCGCGTCTTGGCCCGGAAGAACCCGGTGGGG
>JBOGIC010000198.1:0-4601 GCA_050744985.1 Acidimicrobiales bacterium | reverse complement strand
GCTTCACCGAGGAGCCGCTCGAGAGGTCCTTGGCGAAGCTCTCGAGGTGGCAACCGAAATAGGTCATGGCGGGCGCGTGGACCCAGAACCCGAGCCCGCAGGATCCGGCGTTCATGTACTCGAGGCGCCCGGCCTCCGGGGCGCGGATAGGCGCGCCGCGGGCGGCGAAGATGTCGTTGCCCTGGTGGAGGTGGAACTCGGGCGTGAAGCGCGGGTTGTAGAAGTCGTCGCTCCACCACGCCTCGCCGGCCACCGGGAACTGGCCCATGCCGATCAGGGCCGCCTCCTCGAGGCTCATCCCCTGGTCGGTGAGACGGGCGAGGGCGGCCAGAAGCTCGTTGGAGTTGTTGGTGCCCGACCGCACGACCCCGTTGATGACCGGGACGTACTCGGGCGGGATGGCGTAGGGGTCCTTCGGCTCTTCGGGAGGCTTCGACGTGCTGGGGCTGGGCCCGGGGTCGGGCACGGGCGACACGGGCGCGGCGACCTCAGCGGGCGGCGCCGGCACCGTCGTCGGCGGGGGCAGCAACTGCTGGAGCAGGGCGCTGAGCAAGTCGGTCGTGGGCGGCGACTGTTGCACCGATACCGGTGGGGCCGTCTGCGCTCGCGCCGACACGACCCCGCCCAATACCATGGCCGCCAGGGTGGGGACGAGTGCGACCGCGGCGCATGCTCGTCTCGTCACGACAGATTTGCTGTTCGACACAAGAGACGCCGGTTCCTGCCGGCGGCTCAGGAAACTATCAGCGCTGCCAGGCGCCTGCCCGGAGCCGGGCGATCCGGTCCTCGATCGGGGGGTGGGTCGAGAACAGGTTGGCGAAGCGCACCTGCCGCCCCGTGAAGGGGTTGACGATGTACTTCTGCGCCTGCGCCGGGTCGACGTTCATGGGGACGGCCTGCGCGCCCCGCTCGAGCTTGGCCAGGGCACTGGCCAGAGCATCACCATCACCGATCAGACGGGCGCCGGTGCGGTCGGCCTCGTACTCCCGGCTGCGGCTCAGGGCCATCTGCATCATCGCCGCGGCGAGGGGGGCGAGGATGGCGAGGGCGAGGATCGCGATCGGGTTGGCGCCCTCGTCGTCGTTGCCGCCGAACATGGCGCCCCACATGAAGATGCGGGCGATGAACGTGATGCCCATGGCGATCGCCGCCGCCACGGAACCGATGAGGATGTCGCGGTTGCCGACGTGGCTCATCTCGTGGGCCAGCACGCCGCGCAACTCGTCCCAGGAGAGGATGTTGAGGATCCCCTGGGTGACGGCGACGGCGGCGTGGTTGGGGTTGCGTCCGGTCGCGAAGGCGTTCGGCTGCAGGTCAGGGGTCATGTACAGCTTGGGCATCGGCATGTTCGCCTTCTGGGCGAGCTCGCGGACGATCCGGTAGTACTCGGGCATCTGTTGCTCGGTGACCGGCACCGCCCGCGCCGACCGGATGGCGAGCTTGTCGGAGAACCAGTACGAGAACCCGACGAACCCCAAGCCGATCAACAGGCCGATCAGCGCCCAGGTCCGCCCGAAGAACGAGCCGATGAGGACGAGAAAGCCACCGAGGGCAGCCAGTAGGACATAGGTCTTGAAGGTGTTCTTGTTCACCTCACGCTCCTGTGAGACATACCACCATGTTTAACGCCCCGGCGGTCGCCATCGTTCCGCATCACAGGGACGGAAGCTCCTGCGGGCGCCCGACGAGCGGCCGCAACGGGTCGCCGCGCTCCCGCAGCCGCTCGAGCACGGTCGACAAGGTCCACCGGTCGGGCCGGAGATCGGGGTCGTCGAGCTCGTCCCACTCGATCGGCGCCGACACGGGCGCGCCGGGCGCCGGCCGGGCGCTGAACGGGGTGACGAGGGTCTTGTTGATGGCGTTCTGCGTGTAGTCGAGGCGGGCCAGGCCCTGGCGGCGGTCCTTGTGCCACTCCCAGCTGACCAGCTCGGGGACGGTGTTGCCGACCGCCTTGGACACCTTCTCGACCCAGGCCCGGGTCTGGTCGAATGAGTACCGGGGCGTCACCGGCACCCAGATCTGGATGCCGCGCTGGCCGGTGACCTTGGGCATACCGGTGACCTTCAGATGGCCGAGGGCCGTGCGGTAGAGGCGGGCGAGCAGCACCACGTCTTCGAATGTGCTGCCCGTCCCGGGGTCGATGTCGATGAGCGCCCAGGTCGGATGGTGGACGTCGGGCAGCCGGGACGTCCAGGCGTGCAGCTCGACGGCCCCGAAGTTCGCCATCCACACCAGGGCGGGCACGCTGTCGACGACGGCGTAGGTCTCGCTCTCGCCCCGCCCCGCCTCCTCGTTCCGCCACCGCCGTACCCAGTCCGGGGCGTGGTCCGGAAGGTCCTTGTGCCAGAAGCCGGGCTGGTCGACGCCGTCCGGGTACCGGTGCATGTTGAGAGGCCGGTCGAACAGGTACGGCAGCATGTACGGCGCCACCTGGGCGTGGTAGCGGATCAGGTCGCGCTTGGTCACCGGCGCCCCGCCGTCCCGCGGTGGGAACAGCACCTTGTCGAGGTTGGTCAGGCGCAGCTCACGGCCCTGCAGCACCCAGAAGCCACCCTTCCCCAACCCGTCGAGCGCCGCCCGTTCCTCGTCGGTCGGCGGCTCCCACGCGGGGACGGCCACGCCGGCGAGCGCGACCGACGCCTCGCTCGCCGGCAGGTCGCTGCGCCACAGGGACGTCGGCGCCGCCGCCACCTCGTCGTTGGTGCGGCCCGACTTGACCGACCGGGGGTGCTGCTCGGGGTCCCATCCCGGCTGGGCGAAGTCGTCGCGCTTGTGGAACAGGAGCCACTGCTCCTTGCCCGACCGGTCGCCGTCGCGGTCGCGGCGGATGAGGATGAACCGGCCCGCCAGCTTCTCGCCGGCCAGGTCGAAGTGCAGCTCACCGGCCTCGATGGCCGCCAGCGGGTCGTCGGTGCGGACCGCCGCCCACGTCCCCCAGTCCCAGACGATCACGTCGCCGCCGCCGTACTCGCCCTTCGGGATGATCCCCTCGAAGTCGAAGTACTCGATCGGGTGGTCTTCGACGTGCACGGCCAGTTGCTTGGCCGCCGGGTCGAGCGACGGGCCCTTGGGTACCGCCCAGCTGGCCAGGACGCCGCCGACCTCGAGGCGGAAGTCGTAGTGGAGGCGCCGGGCGCGGTGGCGCTGCACGACGAATCGGTTCCCCGTCGTCGGCCCATTCCCACCGGACGGCTCGGCGGTGACCGCGAAGTCCCGCTTGGCGCGGTAGGTCTCGAGCCGCTCCTCCGGTGTGCTCATCTGCCTCTTCGCTTGACCCTACCCACCGGTCAGGCCCCATGATCGGGGCGTGCCCGACCTGCTGACGATCGGCGAGCTGTCGGCCCGCTGTGGCCTGTCCGTCAAGGTGCTGCGGACCTACGCCGACGCCGGCGTGCTGGCGCCGGTCCACGTCGACCCGTCGTCGGGGTACCGCTACTACGAGCCGGGCCAGCAGGCGGACGCCGAGATCGTGGCGTTGCTGCGGCGCGCCGGGGTGCCCGTGGCCGACATCGGCCGGTTCCTGACCGACCCGTCGGGCGACGCGCTGGACGGCTGGGAACGGTCGATGGTCGCCGAGATGCACGGCCGGCGCGAGGCCTTGGCCGCCGTCCGGTGCCGCCTCGGTGAGGGCACCGCGAGGACGAGAGGGGGAGCCACGACGATCGAGGTCCGACCCGTGCGTTCACGTGACGAGTTGCGGGTCGCCTTCGACCTCGCAGGCGCCGAGCTCCCCGAGCCGATCGATCACGGCGACGCTCGGTTCGTCGACCTCGACCGGCGGTTCCCCGACGATCATGCCCTCATGGTGGTCGCGACAATCGACGGTACGGCCGTCGGCGGGGCGCTCGCGTTCCGGCAGGACGACGGGACGGCGTGCCTGCGCATCCTCGCCGTCGTCGCCGAGCATCGGCACCGGGGCATCGGGCGGCGGCTCGTCGAGCACATCGAGGCCGAGGCTCGCCGCAACGGCGCGGCGCGCATCGCCCTGGGCACCGACGAGGCCGTGGGTTTCTGGTTCCACCTGGGCTACCAGCCCCACCTGTTGTTCCAGTGGGTGTACGACCCCGAGCGGTTCGGCGACGAGTCCGAGGCCGTGCTCGCCGGGCCGCTGCGCGGGCTGAAGCACTGGCGGTCTTCCTTCAACGAGGTCCCGCAGCTGTTCGTCGAACTGGACGAACCCCGCCTCGACCTGCGCCACACGCTCCGCGAGAGCGTCACCGGAGCCCATGTCGGCTTCATGATGTTGAAGCGGCTGTAGCGCCTCAGCCCCGGCGCGCGACCTCGGCGGCCAGTTGGGCTCGCGACGACAGGCCGAGCTTGGCGAAGGCGTGGGCGAGGTGGGTCTCGATCGTCCGCCGGGAGACGAACAGCTGCTCGCCGATCTGGCGGTTGGTGAGGCCCTCGGCCGCGAGCCGCGCGACGCGCATCTCGGTCGGCGTGAGGCTGTCCCACCCGGCGTGGTGGCCGGTGGTCGCGGCCGCCGCCCGCCGATGCCGCACGCCGAGGGATCGCAGCGCCGATTCCATCCGGGCGATGCCTCGGGTGGCGCCGGCATCCTCCAGCAACGACAGGCCCTCCTCGAGGAGGGCCACCGCGTCCTC
>JBOGIC010000197.1:0-5512 GCA_050744985.1 Acidimicrobiales bacterium | reverse complement strand
GGTGCCGCCCGCCCAGCCCGAGCCCACCGGCGAGTTGTTCGGTCAACGCGTCGAGCTCGTCCTGGGCGCGGCCGATCCGGGCCAGGTCCGCCGACGCCTCCGCCTCGGCGAGCTCCCCCCGGAGGTCCCGGAAGCGGGCGCGGTACGCGGCCACGGCCTGCCCGTCGAGCACCGGCCCGGCGTCGCCCGTCATGCGTCCCACCGGAGCGGGCCTGGGCGGAGGATCGACCAGCGCCACCAGCGCCAGGGCGTGCACCTCCTCACCGGGGTGCCGCAGCAGGTGCTCGAGGTAGTGGAGGCCCTTGGTGTCACGGACGCGCGACACGCGCCCGCCGAATACCACCGTCCAGTACTCGCCCTCCCGGGCGAGGACGTTCAGCGAACCGTCCACGAGACCTACCGCCGCAGAGTCTAAGGGTTGTCCCCCAACGCAAGCCGGCACGGCGTTCAGGCCACGCAAGCCGGCACGGCGTTCAGGCCACGCAGGCCGGCACCTGCCGCACTGACGCGAGGAAGGCGGCGGCGCGCTCGGGGGTGGCGACCCGCCGCCACATCGCGTCCGGGTCGGCGAAGCCCCCGATGAAGGCATCGGCGACGCCCTGGTCCGCCGTGGCCGCACTCAGCAGCTCCACGACGTGCGGCGCTGGCGGCCGGAGGAAGGCGTTGGACCACTCGGTGACCGCGCCGGCCATCTCCCACATGTGCGCCTCGACCTGCCGGCAGAACAGCTCGTCGTAGACGGGCTCGCCGACGATGGCGTCGGCGAGGACCCAGGCCGTGTGCGAGCCGAGGTTCGCCCCCTGCCCGGTGAGCGGGTCGTTGACGACCCACGCGTCGCCGATGGCGATGGCGTGGGTGCCGCCGTCCAGCCGGGCCCACGCCCGGCGCACCGTCGGGGTGATCGCACCCTGGAGGAGGTCGACGGGCCGGGTCAGCCCGAACTCGGCTGGGTCGACGCGCTCGAAGATGGCGGGCGCGTGGGCCCGGACCAGGCCGAGCACCGCCGCCTCGAATGCCGCCGGGTCGTCCTCGTACCGCATCCGCACAAGGGGCTCGAACGGCCCGCCGGGCACACCCTCGAAGAGCACGCCGCTCACGGGGCCGTCGAAGGAGAACATCGGGCTCTGGAAGACCTCGCCGGCCCCGGGCGAGATGTTGAAGCTGAGACCCAGCGGCTCCGGGAAGGCGATGCCCCGGAACGTCCCCGCGCACAGCACGCGCTGGGGGGTGTCGTACGGAGACCGCGTCGCGTCTCTCGGGAAGAGGCCGCCGCTCTCCCGTCCGCCCGCCACTACCGCGAGGTCGTACGCCGTCGCCCGTCGTATCAGTTCCATGACCGGCTCGCCGGCGACGACCACATGGCCGCCCCGGTCGGCGTAGTCCTCGAGCAGGCGCGCCAGGTAGATCCGGAAATCGACGAACCGGGCGGGTTGCGCCAGATCGCCGCGGAAGGCGATCGGCGTGCCCACCACGCACACGTGCGCGCAGGTCATGCCGAAGTCCGGGAACTCCCAGTGGTTGACGCCCAGCTCCCGCTCCCGGGCCAGCGTCGGCTCGAACCGGGCCACGAGGTTGACGAGCCGGCTGGCCCGAAGTTGGTCGGGCGAGCGGTCCGTGAACAGCGTCGTCTCGACGCCGTGCTGCTGGAGCCGGAGCGCCAGGGTCAGTCCGGAGATGCCGGCGCCGGCGATGGAAATGCGTCCCATGTCTCCTCCTCGTTCGGGGGTCTTCGTCCGCTCGGGCGTGACGGGCGGCGGAACGGGCGTGCCCCGGACCGGCACACCGCGATCCGTCCCGCCGCCCGGCACGGGTGTGCCTCCGGGAGTCACGCCGAGGTGCACAAGGACCCACAACCGAGAGGAGCACCATGAAGTCGACCGTCGCCCGCATCGCCCTGGCCGGCACCGTCCTCCTTGCGACCATGACGGGCCTGACCCGTCCCGCCGGCGCCGCCTTCACCACTGTCCTCAGCGGCCAGTTCCCGTACCAAGGTCAGGGCTCACAGACCCGCACCTTCATCGAGGACGAGTTCACGGCCAACATCCCCGACATCCTCGCCGGCGCCGGCAAGGTCAAGGTCCGCTTCGCGATCGAAACCACCACAAAGGCGACCGTGCGCGCCGCGAGCACCACCAACGTGGCAGTGGAAGGCGACCTCCAGCCCGGCCGGCCATTGACCCTCCGCAGCTCACAGGACAGCCTGAACTCGATCCTCCCGGAACTGGCCTTGACCACGCGGCCGGTGTTGAGAGTCGTGTTCGACTACGAGCGCGACGACCCCGACCCCTTCGAATGCTCGCCCTTCTTGTTGACCGGTGCGGCGCCGGTGGCGACCGGCGACGGCGACGCCGTCTGCGGCCGCTTCGAGATCGGCCTGTCCGACGATGCGATGCTGATGTTGTCCGACTTCGTGCCGCCCTATGCCGGCGGATCGGTGACGCTGCAAGGCGAGCAGGAGGTGTTCTCGATCCCTGTCTGCGCCGAGCTGGCGGGGCTCATCGGAATCGGTCCGCTCGCCGACATCTGCGCCATCCGCCTGAACGCCAAGGTCGAGGCCACGGTTTCGACCGGCGACACCGGGGGCTACCGGGCGACGTCCAGTCTGGCAACCGACCTGCCTCTGCCCAACGGTGACGTCGTGCGGGGCGGCCGGGCCCTGTCGCCGCCCGAGGTCGTGCGCTGGCCCTCGCCCGACCCGGTGTCCCAGACCTACGTGCTGACGTGCCTGGACGCCGGTGCACCGCTCTACTACCGCCTCGACAACAACGTCTACGGCGCGAAGGTGGACCGCGTGTCGATCCAGGCGGCCGTCGACTTCGTGGTCGCCGGCGCGAGCGTCGCGGAGATCGCCGTGGGCGAGCCGTTCGATCTTCTCGGCGACGGCAGCCGCATCGACGTGACGGCGACCCACGGGTCGGTGATGGCGTCGCTCGGCCCGCTCGAGGCCGACGGGCGTGGACCGCAGGCGGGACCGGGCGGACCGTACGCCGGCGACGAAGGATCACCGATCCGCCTCGAGGCCGTCGCCACCGGGCCGGGCGGCGCCACCGGCGAGTGTGACCCCGCCGCCGTGACCTACGAATGGGCCTTCGACGACGGGACCACGGCGACCGGGGCGGTGGTGTCCAAGACGTTCGCCGACAACCGCCCGTCGCCCCACCACGCGACACTGCACGCCCGGGACCGGCTCGGGAACACGACGAGCACGCCGTTCACGGTCGCGATCGCCAACGTCGCACCGACGGCGACGATCACGGCGCCGGCCGCCCGTTCGATCATCCCCCTCGGCTCGACGGTGAGCTTCGCCGCCACCGCCGTCGACCCCGGGCCGGAGGATCCCCTCACCTACGCCTGGTCCTTCGGTGACGGCACGACCCGAACCGTGACGTCCCTGTCCCGCACCGATGCCGTCGCCCACCGGTACACAACTCCGTGCCTGTGCGCGGCGACGCTGGACGTGTCAGACCCCGAGGCCGCCGCCCCCCGTCAGTCCGTCGAGGTCATCGCCTTCGATCCGGCTGGCAAGGTGACGGGCGGGGGCGGGTTCATCTCCGACCAGGCCAGCGTCGGCGTCGCTCCGGGTACGCCCTACAGGATGACGGCCTCGGTCCAGTACGACGCCGGCGCATCGGCGCCGAAGGGCCTGACCGCCCTCGACGTGGCGAGCGTCGGCAAGAGCGTGCACGCGACCGCATTCGACTTCCTGGTCGTCCGGGGCAACGAGGCCACCTGGGAAGGCTCGGCGACGCTGAACGGCACCGCCGGCTACACGTTCCGGGCGACGCTGGTGATGGGCTCAGATCTGGTGCCCACCGCCACGTCGATGACGTTGTGGCGACCGGGCACGACCTCACCGGCCGCGCCCGACCTCCGCGTCGGCGGCCCCATCGACAACGGCCAGATCAAGACCCACTGAGGGCCCTGCCATCTCGACCGGCCGGGCCCTGAGGACCCGGCCGGTCCGCGTCACGGCGTGAGCTTGCTGGGCGGCTCCTGGTCGGTGGCCGCATCGGCCTCGTCGTTGCCGAAGAAGCCCTTCGCCTTTTCGACGCCGGAGTCGATCTTCTCGGTGTACTTGCCCCCGGTCTTGTCGTCGACGATGTCGGCGACCTTGTCGAGCGCGTCCTCCACCTTGTCGGCGTGCTCGTCCGCCAGATCCTTGGCTTTGTCGAAGAGTCCCATACCCAACGCTACGTCGGGCTCGAAGGGGGTGGCGTCGCTGGGACCACCACCCGCCGGGCGAGTGGCGCCGCCGGCCCCGGATCGGCCAAGACTGGGACCATGGGCCCCTCTCCATCGCGGCGGGAGCTGACCGGTACCGCCACGTCGTCCGGCGTCGGCTTCGGCCATGTCACCACCGCGGGCGGCGTCGTCGTGGTCGACGAGCTGAGCCCGGCGGACGCCGTGGCGCTCGATCCGCAGGTGGTGACGGCGGTCGCCACGGCCGGCGGCGCACCGTTGTCCCATGCCGCGATCATCCTCCGGTCGCTCGGGATTCCCGCCGTCACGGGGGTGGGGCCGGAGGTGCTGGCCATCTCGCACGGCACGCTGCTTCTCGTCGACGGCGACGCGGGAACGGTCTGTGTGGCTCCGGCGCCCCACGAGGTGGACGCGGCCCGCGCCCGCCAGGTCGCCGATCGCCGCACGCAGGCCGAGGCGCGCCGACTCGCCGCCGACCCCGCGGTGACCCGCGACGGACGCCGGGTCCCCGTGTTCGCGAACATCGGGAGCCCCGAAGACGCCGAGCGCGCGGTACGCGAGGGCGCGGACGGCGTGGGGATGCTGCGCACCGAGTTCGTCTTCCTCAACCGGCCGGAAGCACCCGACGAGCACGAGCAGTACCGGGCCTACCGGGCGGTCGCCGATGCCCTCGGCGATCGCCCGCTGGTCATCCGGACGCTCGATCTCGGAGCCGACGTCCCGGCGTGGGAGGCGCCACCGGAGGCGAACCCGGCGCTGGACCACCGCGGGATCCGCCTGACCCTCGACCGCCGTGACCTCCTGGAGGTGCAGCTGCGGGCCGTCACCCGTCTGGCCGAGGAACGGGCCGTGGGCGTGATGTTCCCGATGGTGACCACGGTGGACGAGCTGCGCGCCGCCCGGGCGTGCCTCGACGGGGTCAGGAACGACGCGTCCCGGGTGGACGTCGGCATCACGGTCGAGATCCCGGCGGCGGCCCTCACGGCCCCGGTGTTCGCCCCGATCGTCGACTTCTTCGCGGTCGGCACCAACGACCTGACCCAGTACACCTTGGCGGCGGACCGCGCCAACGCGTCGGTGGCGCGCCTCGCCGACGGCCTCCACCCCGCGGTGCTTCGCCTGATCCGCGAGGTGACGGCCGCCGGCGAGCACCACGGCCGGACGGTCTCTGTGGTAGGCGAGCTCGGGACCGACCCGCTCGCCATCCCGGTTCTCCTCGGGCTCGGCGTATCGCCCCTGTCCGTCCGCCCGAATGCGGTCGCCGCGGTCAAGGAGTTGATCCGTGGGATTGCCATCGACGGGACGCGGTCGC
>JBOGIC010000196.1:0-3251 GCA_050744985.1 Acidimicrobiales bacterium | reverse complement strand
GGAAGCACGCTCAGGGGGGTCGGGCATGAAGGTCGCCGTTCAGCAACGGCATCGTTTGTATCGCGAGGGTTTGGCCGAGTTGCTCGCCGCCGAACGCGATCTCTGCGTCGTCGGCCGCGTCGAAACGGCGGCGGAGCTCGTCGCCCTGTGTGATCGCGCCGTCCCCGACGTCGCGGTTCTGGACTGGGATGGCCGGGACGCACCCCCTCGGGAAACGGCGCGACGCCTGCGCCGGGACGATCCGTCCCTGCGCCTGGTCGTGCTGCGGGATCAGCGCGACCGGTCAGGGGGCGACGCGGTCCGCTGGCCCGGGGTTCAAATCGTGCGGCGGGGCGCGGGTGTGGCCGGGATCATCGACGCCATCCGGGCGCCCCGCCCCGTACACGCCGTGCCGAGCATGTCGGCCGCCCCGCCACCCGGTGGGCGCCGCCTGACGCCCCGGGAGCAGGCCGTGCTCGGCCTGATCAGCATGGGGTGCACGTCGCAGGAGATCGCCCTCCGGCTGAACATCAGCCGCAAGACCGTCGACAACCACAAGCAGCGGATGTTCGCCAAGCTGGCGGTGCAGAACCAGGCGCACGCCGTCGCCGTCGCCATCCGGCGGGGAATGCTCATGCCGCAACCGTTCGTCGGCGCCGCTTCCGCCTCCTGATCGTGGCCCGTCGCCGCACCGGCGCCGGTCTCCGCGTCGCCGTCGCCGGTCCCGATGCCGGGGCCACCGATGTGGTCCGCCGCGAGCTGGCGGACGAGATGACCGTGGTCGAGTTGGCGGGGCAGAACGGGTCGCTCGACGCCGTCGTGCTCGTGGATCCGACGGCCGCCTGCTGGCTCGCGGCGCGGACGACCGGTGCGCCCGTCGTGGCCGTCGTCGGGAACGAGTTCACCGAGGACCAGGTGGTCAACTCGGTGTTGTGGGGGGCCGAGGCCGTGCTCCATCCCCGCAACGTCGACGAGTCGCTGGCCGACGTCCTGCGGGCGGTCGTCGGCGGTGAGACCGTGCTCAGCGGCAGGCAGACGCGGCTGCTGGCGGCGGTGGCGCGTGTGGCGACGTTCAAGGCGCAGCCGCCGCTGACGGCGCGCGAGCGGGACATCGCCGAGCTCATCGCCGACGGGTACAGCATCAAGCGCACGGCGCTGGCGCTGGGCATCACGACGAAGACGGTCGAGAACCTGCAGGCGCGCCTGTTCCGCAAGCTGGGAGTCCGCAACCGGGCGCAGGCGGCGGCGCGCCTGTCCGCCCTGTGGGCGATGGCGGGCACCCCCCACGATTCTGTAGGGGACTTCCCTACCTAGTCGTTCGGCAAGGGGTTCCCTAGGGTCGACGCCATGGCCGCCCCGTGGACCGCGCTCATCGGTCACGACGATCGGCTCCTCGTCGAGGTGCTCGCCGCGGCGTGCGCCCGGCGGGGCGTCGTCGTCGTCGGGGACACGTCGCCCGACGAGGTGGCGGGTTTGTACGCACGGCTGCGGCCGGACGTCGTCGTCTGCGCCGACCGGTTCGGCCCCACGGCGGTCGAGGATGCGGTGCTGAGCGAGTTGCTCGACCTCGGAGCCCGGGTCATCGTGCTCACCGACGACGAGTCGGCCGAACGCATGGTGTCCCTGCTCGGGCGCGAGATCATGGGCTGCTGCCGCTACGAGGCGACGCCCGCCGAGATGGCCGAGGCCATCGTCGCCGTCGCCGAGGGCGCCGCCGCGCTCACGCCGACCGTCGCCCGGAGCCTGCTCGACGAGTGGCGCCGCAGCCAGCGCGCCACCCCCCGGCATCCACCGCTCACGCCCCGCGAGCGCGACATCGTCGTGGCCATGGCCGACGGCTTGAGTGGTAAGGCCATCGCCGCCCGCCTCGGTGTCGCCCTCAAGACTGTCGAGAACCACAAGCTCCGTGTGTTCGGGAAGCTCGGCGTGCGGACGCAGGCCCACGCCGTGACTGTCGCGCTGGCGCGCGGGCTCACGAGTCCTGCGCCAGGCGCTCCGTAAGGACCTGGATCAGCGGTACCAGCCGCGACCGGGACGGGACGAGAGGTGCAGCGATTCCCTCATCGAGCGCGCCCTCGGCGCAGACCGGCCCGACACAGGCGGCTATAACCCCGTCGTTGAAGGCCTGCCGGAGCTCGTCGGCCCGACCGATCTCGACGGCCAGCACGAACAGGTTGTGCACGGCCGGTGCCGTCGTGAACGTGACGGCGGAGAGCGTCGCCGCGCACGCGGCCTCGATGAGCGCGTGCGCCGGCCGCCGGTTGTCGGGAAGGGTTTCCCGGTAGGCGTCGACCTCGACGATCGTCGCGCCGGCGTCCCGGAGCCGGGCCAGCGCTCCTGGCGCGGCAGCGCCGTGGAGCTGGACGGCGACCGTGGTGCCGGCGAGCGGCTCCGCCAGCAGGCGCTCGATCGTCTCGTCGAAGCGTTCGTTCGGCGCCCGCCACCATTCCCTCAGGCCCGCTGCGTTGTTCGCCGATGCCGCCTTGGCGCCCCGGTTGAGCACCTTCGCCCCGCCGAGTGACTCGACCAGGCGGTCGCGCATGCCCCAGCCCTCGGCCGCCGCGAACCATGTCCGCATGCCGAAGCCCGTCGACGCGAGCAGATAGTCGGGCGGCTGATCGACCACCGCACGCGTGGCCTTCTGCAACACCTCGTCGTCGGTGAACGAGAAGATGCGCAGTGTCGGCCCGTGAAGGGTCTGGGCCCCGCGTGCCCGGAGCAGGTTGGCCTGTTCCTCGGCCCGGCGCTCGGCGGTGACGCCGATGACGTGGCCGGTGAGCGGGGCGTCTTCCACGTGCCGATCCTCGCGCGTTCCGAGGCGCGGTCTGGTACAACTGGGCCAGCTGGGGCGGTCGGGGGGACTGGCGACGGGCAGACGATCAACCACAGCACCGAATTGCTGGGCCCGGTCGGCCCGTGCGCCAACAACGGCATCATCATCGGCGCCGAAAACATCATGCTCGACCTCAAGGGCTTCACGGTTTCGGGAACCGTCAACTCCGGTGACAGCGCCGGCCTCCTCATGCAGGGCAAGTCGAGGGTCACGGTGAAGAACGGCCGGGTTACGCAGTTCGACGGCGGAGTCGTGATCCAGAACGGCGGGAACAATCTCGTCACCAACGTCGTCGCCGAGGACAACGTCGGCGCCTCGCAGGGCCATCCGCCGGCCCCGAGCACCCTCTACGGGGATGGCATCGCCATCGAGGGTTCGAGCAACAACACCGTGCGGTTCAACACGGCGCGACGGAACGGGCCGTACTCGGGGATCGGCA
>JBOGIC010000195.1:0-3861 GCA_050744985.1 Acidimicrobiales bacterium | reverse complement strand
GGTCAGACGTTCCCGCTCTCCCGCGCCGCCGAGGCCCACGCCGCCATCGAGGCGCGTGCGACGGTCGGCAAGACAGTCCTGGTCCCCGACGGGTAGGCGCGAAGTAGCATTCGGGCGCGGCGGGCTTTCGGGGGGCCGAATGGGACAGCCGTTCGTGAACCGGCGCACATCCGTCTACGTCCTCGCGTTCGTCGCCGGCATGGCGGGCGTCGCGCTGGCGGCACCACCCGGCGCCGTCGCCCAGGAGGGGCCGCTCGTCCTGCCCGCACGGCAGGTCACCACCGACCTGCGCCCGGCCCGCGCCTACAACCAGCCGCAGCTGGCCATCCACCCGGAGGACAAGAGCACGCTGGCCATCGTCGGCGCCAATTACAACGCCGGTGAGTGCCTCGCCTACGTGAGCGTCGACGGCGGGCGCACGTGGCGGCCGGGGAAGGGCTTGGCCCGCCCGCAGCAGTACGCAACCTGCGTCCGGTCCGACCTCGGGCCCTACCTCGGTGGGAAGTTCGGAGCCGACGGCACGCTGTACCTGACCTCGGCCGGCGACGCCACCGGTGGCCAGCAGGTCGTCAACGACCTGTACGTCGCCCGCAGCGAGGACCTGGGTGACACGTGGCAGTTCGCGACGGTGGCGAAGGGCCGCGAGAGCGTTGAGTTCACCCAGCAGGACGGCACGAAGAAGATGGGCGGCGAGCACTTCAGCCTGGTGAGGATGGCGACCGATCCGAACGACCCCCGCTACGTCTACGCCGGGGCCCGCTATCAGCACGCCGACCGGTCGGCCCCGTACGGGACGTTCGGGATCATCCCGATCCGCAACATGATCGCCGCGTCGTCCGACGGTGGCCGCACGTGGACCGGACCGGTCGATCCGATGGCGGGCGTACCGCGGTCCGAGATCTGGGGCGCCTACGTCCCGTCCATCTCCGTCGGTCCGGACGGCACCGTGTACTCGTTCACGCGCGAGCGCACGCCGCCGGCCGACCCGAACAACCCGGCCGGGCCCACCACGCCGCCCGGCGTCGCGGGGGCGGGCGGTCGCCTGCTCATGAGCAAGTCCACTGACCACGGCCAGACCTGGACGACGAAGTCGGTCGACGACAGCCCGGTGACGTGCGGGTCGAGAGACCGTTGCCAGTGGATACCCGAAGGCACCGTCGATCCCGACAACGGGAACCTCTACGTCGTCTTCGCCCAGGCAGACACGGCCAACAACGACACGAACATCTGGTTCAAGGCCTCGACCGATGGAGGCGAGACGTGGGGCGACCGCAAGAAGCTCAACGACGACACGGTCAACCTCGACCAGTACTTCCCCGGGGTCAGCGTGGCCCCCAACGGGCGCATCGACGTGGCGTGGCACGACTTCCGCAACGACGTGATCTTCCAACCGTCGGCCACATTCATGACCGAGCTGTACTGGGACGTGTACTACGCCTCGTCGAGTGACGGCGGCGTCACGTGGACGCCCAACCTCCGGATCAGCGACCGCTCGATGCACCGCAACGAGGGCTACACCCTCAACAACAACTACGGCCTGATGGGCCCGATCGCGGTGGCCTCGACCGACGAGGCGGCCTACGTGGCCTGGGGCGACTCCCGGCGCGGCAGCATCCAGACGCCCACCGAGGACTACTACTTCACGTCGGTTGTCTACGACGCCGAGCCGGAGGGCGGTTCGGGCGGTGGGACGAGCGGCGCCGCGTACTTCATGCTGGGCGGCGTCGTCGTCCTGGGCGTCGTGGGGGCGATCCTGCTGTTGGTGTCGCGCGGGATGCGCAGCCGCCCCGAGGTGGGCTCAGCCGCGCAGGGCTGAGGCCGGCGCCGGCTCATGGGCGAGCCACTGGTCCGCCCACGCCGACGCCGCCTGCACCACGTCGGCCAAGGCCTCGCCCTTGGGGGTCAGGTGGTACTCGATGCGCACCGGTGTGTCGGCCAAGACGAGTCGTTCGACGATGCCCTCGGCCTCGAGCTCTTTGAGGCGCTCCGACAGGAGACGGTCGGACAACCCCGGCACCGTGGTGCGGATCTGGCAGAACCGGGTGTCGCCCGCAAGGAGGGCCCGGACGATCGCGCCGGTCCAGCGCCGGCCGATGATCTCGATGGCCTTGTGGAACAGAGGACAGAAACCGCTGATCGTTTCGTCGCCGTTTTCCACCTGCACGAACTCCAGCGTACGACGTGGCGACGGATGACGCATGCGGGCGCCGTCGGGAATACTTATGATTAGTTAGTTGCTTGTGCAACTGAAGTCCTCGACCGACAAGGAGCGCCAGATGTCTACATCACTCACGGCCACCCATGGCACCCGCATCGTCGACGGGCAGGCGGTGCCGCTCGCCGGTTCCTACGCGATCGACCGGGCCCACAGCATGGTCGAGTTCGTCGGGCGCCACCTCGTCGTCACCAAGGTCCGCGGCCGCTTCACCCGGTTCGACGGCAGCATCGTGGTCGCCGACCAGCCCACCGACTCATCGGTGGAGGTCACCGTCGAGGCGGACAGCCTCGAGACCCACGACGAACGCCGGGACCAGCACCTTCGGGGTGAGGACTTCCTCGCCGTCGACCGCTATCCCACGCTTTCGTTCCGCAGCACTGCGATCGAGCCGGGCGACCGGGCCTGGCGGCTCACCGGCGACCTGACGGTCCGGGGCGTCACTCGTCCGGTCACGTTCGACCTCGAGTTCGACGGCGCCGTGGCCGACCCGTGGGGCGGCACGCGGATCTCGTTCAGCGCCAGCGCCGAGATCGACCGTGAGGACTGGGGCCTGACGTGGAACGCAGCCCTCGAGT
This sequence comes from Acidimicrobiales bacterium, assembly GCA_050744985.1. Taxonomy (GTDB): domain Bacteria; phylum Actinomycetota; class Acidimicrobiia; order Acidimicrobiales; family AC-14; genus JBOGIC01. Next base: position 1,068 of record JBOGIC010000195.1, on the reverse strand, counting down.
CGGGCGGCGTACTGGTGGGGCGCAAGGTGACGATCGACCTGGTCGTCCAGGCGGTCGCCGCCCAGGGCTGAGGGCTGAGCGGCTGCCGCCACCTCTCCTTTCGGGCCACTAGGAGGCTGGTGTGAAAGCCCATCTTTCGCGGCCGACGATCGGTTTGGCACCGATTCGCCCGGCAAACGTGCTGGTCGCAGTGAGTCGGCCGCTCGGCGCGTAGCGCCGACAGCGATTTACACCAGCCTCCTAGAACTCGTTCTGAAGGTCGCGCAGCTCGTCGATGAGATCGCCGAACTGGTCGCCGAACTCTTCGAGCTGGTCGATGACGTTCTCGATCTCCTCGTCGATGCGGTCGCCGAAGGGGCTGTCCGTCGACGGCGGCATGGTCGGCGGCGGCGTGGTCGTCGACGGGGCCATCGTGGGCGGAGGCGTGGTGGTCGACGGGATCGTCGGGATCGTGAACGTCGGGATGGTGAACCCCGGCGGCAGGGTGACCCCGGGCGGCAGCGTCTGCCCTTCGCTCGACGGCATCACCGCGATACCGAGGACCCCCGCCACGCCCGCCGCCAATACGGCGATTCGCATGAACCGGCGCATCCCGCTCCTTCTCCTCGTCACGCTCGCCCCAAGGGGGCGGTGCCGCCGTTGTCAACCCCCCGGTTTACTCCGCGCGATTGGCCCTCTGAGGGACCTCTTTCGCGAGTCAATGGTCGTGCGTCCTACGGTGGATCGATGACCAGCACCACGACCGCAGCCACGTCGCCGCTCGCCCCGGAGGAGCTGGCCCGCATGGACGCCTACTGGCGTGCGGCCAACTACCTCTCGGTGGGCCAGATCTACCTGCTCGGCAACCCGCTGCTTCGGGAGTCGCTCCAGCCCGAGCACATCAAGCCGCGGCTGCTGGGCCACTGGGGCACCACCCCGGGGTTGAACTTCGTCTACGTCCACCTGAACCGGGCGATACGCACCCGGGACCTCGATGTGATCTACGTCTGCGGGCCCGGCCACGGCGGTCCGGGCATCGTCGCCAACACGTGGCTGGAAGGCACCTACAGCGAGTTCTATCCCGACGTG
>JBOGIC010000194.1:0-4659 GCA_050744985.1 Acidimicrobiales bacterium | reverse complement strand
CGATCGCACCCACGCCGAACGCCGCCGCGACGCCAAACGCCAGGTGGTAGCCACCCAGCAGCGCCGCCGCCTCATCGGACCCGGTCGCCCGCAGGGCGGCGGTGCGACCGGACGCCAGCGTCGCCAGCACGGCCAGGCCGACCGCGCCGCCCACCTGCTGGGTCGTGTTGACAAGCCCGGAGTCGAGCCCGGCGTCGGCCGGCGTCGCGCTCGACATGGCGAGGGTCATCAGCGCCGGGAACGACAGGCCACCACCGACGCCGAGCAGCAGCAGCGCCGGCAGGAGGTCGGCGACGTACCGGCCGTCGACCGGCACCCCGACGAGCAGCACCAATCCCGCAGCAACGAGCCCGAGGCCCGCCAGCAGCACGTTGCGGGCGCCGAACCGGGCGTTCAGCCGGGCCGAGAAGCCCAGCGACAGCGTCCCGATGGCGAGCGCGACCGGGAGGAAGGCGAGGCCGATCCGGACGGCGTCGTAGCCGAGCACCCGCTGCAAGTAGAGCAACGAGAGGAAGAACATGCCGAACAGACCCGCGATCATCAGCATCTGCACCACGTTGGCGCCGGCCAGGTTCCGGGCCCGGAGCACCCGCAGCGGCAGGAGCGGCCGAGCGGCCGTCGCCTGGCGGACGACGAAGGCCACGAGGAGGGCAAGCGACGCGGCGCCGAAGCCGAGCGTGGGCGCCGACAGCCAGCCGTGGCCGTCGGCACCGACGATCGTGTAGACGCCCAGCATGAGCCCGCTCGTGACCAGGACCGCACCGGGCAGGTCGGCGCCGCCACGGCGGCCGATCCCGGCATCGCGATCCAGGAGGCGCGCCGCGAGCGCGGCCGCACCGACTCCGATCGGGACGTTGACGAAGAAGATCCAGTGCCAGCTGAGCGCCTGGGTGATGAAGCCGCCCGCCAGCAGGCCGATCGAGGCACCGGCGGCGGCAACCGAGCTGTAGACGCCGATCGCCCGCGCCCGCTCGGCCGGATCGGCGAACATCGCAACGACCATCCCCAGGATCACCGACGAAGTCAGCGCCGCACCCGCGCCCTGGAGGAAGCGGGCGGCGACGAGCATTGCCGGCCCGCCCGACACCCCGCACAGCACCGACGCCGCCGTGAACACCGTCAAGCCGGCGATGAACACGCGCTTGCGGCCGACGAGGTCGCCGAGTCGCCCGGCCAGAAGCAGCAGGCCACCGAAGGCGATCAGGTACGCGTTGACGACCCACGCCAGGCTCGACTGGGAGAAGCCGAGGTCCGTCTGGATCGCGGGCAGAGCCACGTTCACGATCGTCTGGTCGAGGATGATCATGAGCATGCCGGCACACAGCACGACCAAGGCGAGCCAGCGTGATCCCGTCCGATCCATGTCGGTCACCTCCCGTTCCTGGTTCGACTACAGGAAGCAACCGTAGCAGATCATTTTATTCCAGACGATCTACTATCTTACTGAGGAACGCGGGCGGCGAGGCGCCCGCTCGCACGCCACCGGTGTGGACAGCCGCCCGGCGGCGAGGCGCGCCAACCCGTTGACGAACGACGTGCGCTCCCGCGCCGGGAGCGCGTCGAGGACGTCGCCCTGAATGCGGGCGACGATCTCGTCCGCCTGGGCCACGACCCGGGCGCCGGCGTCGGTGACCGAGATGATCCGCGCCCGCCGGTCGGCGGTCGATGGGCGTCGCGCCGCGAGCCCGGCCCGCTCCAGCTCGTCCATCGTCACGACCATCGTCGTCTTGTCGAGGTTGCACAGCTCCGCCAGCCGGTTCTGCGTGAGGTCGCCGGCTCGCGCCTTGGAGAGAACACAGTGGGCACGGGGTGTGATGCCGAGCGCCGCCAGTTCGGCCGTCAGCTCGGTCGTGAGCGAATGGGCGGCCTGCGACAGCAACAGGGCGAGGTCGACGTCCACCCGGCCATAGTACCGCGGGACAGTCTGTTTGTAGATGATCTAGCCGCGGGATGATCTAGGAGGCAGCCCCGGCGCCGACCGTTCGCCGCGAGCCTTGCCGGCCGTCCGCCCCGAGTCCCCAGCCGATGATCCGCCGGGGGTGGATGCGGATGATCGCGCCACGATGGCCGTTGCCCGCCGGCAGCGCCTCGGCAGTGCCGCGGACCTCCAGGCCGCGCACGACCCACGGGTCGACCGAGACGACGTCGTCCACGACGAACGCGGCCTGCCCGTTGGCGGCGACGTTGCGATACTTCTGCGACGAGTCCATGTTGAACCCCCCGATATCGATGGTGCCCAGCTCCTCGTTGACCGTGAAGCCGACGGGGCTGGCCTGCAACGTGCCGTTGGGTTGGGCGGTTGCGAGCCGGCCCAGACGTTGCGAGCGGAGGTAGTCGAGTTCGGCGCCAGTGAAGGTCATGCCACCAACATACGACCTCAAGTGCACTTGAGGTCAAGCCCCGAACCGACGCTCGCCGATGGATCATCGTCCTCTACTCGGACGGCCCGAGGCCGACGTGGGCCCGTGCCTTTGCGCGTCCGCATGGCACGTCCCTTCCTGACCGGCAAACGGCTTGGCGAAGTCGAGTGGGAATCGGCTCATTTAAGAACCAATTGTTTCATCTATGCTGGATGACGTTGTGGACTTCCGTCGACCCGTCGAAGCGCTGATCCCTGGTGTCCAAGGCCGCATCCTCGCGATCCTCGCCGAGACGACGGCCGAGCTGAACCTGCGGACCATCGCCCGTCTGGCCAACGTGAGCCCGGCGCAGGCTTCTCGCGTGCTGCCCGAGCTCGTGGCGCTCGGGCTCGTCGAGCGTCGGGAGGCGCCGCCGTCCGCCCTGTTCGCGTTGGTGGAGGACCACGTCGCCGCTCGCACCGTGCGTGCGCTTAGTCGCTCTCGCGACGCTGTTCTCGAGGAGCTGGGCGCGCTCGCCGGCAAGATGGATCCGAGGCCGGTCAGTGTTGTCGTGTTCGGGTCATTCGCACGGGGCGAGGCGGACGCCGCAAGCGACCTCGACATCGTGCTCGTCCGCTCTGGTGGTGTCGGTGAGGACGACGATCGATGGATGTCGTCTGTAGACGCGTGGCGAACCGCAGCTCGACGCCTCACGGGGAACCCCATCCAGGTGCTCGAGATCGACGCGGCCGGGGTGGCTCGTCGTCTTCGCCGTCCGACGTCGCTGTGGGCAGACGTACTCCGCGACGGCATCACTGTGCACGGGTCGCCGCTCGACAATCTCCGAGGTCGACGTAGTGCGTAAGGAGAAGCGAACACGCCAGGTGAGCGCCGCGCAGGCGCGCGCCTACGTGAACAAAGCGGAGGAGTACCTCGCGGCAGCGAGTTCGGAACTCGATGCCGGTCGCGCCATCGCAGCGACGAGCCTGGCGATCCATGCCGGAATCAACGCCGCCGATGCGGTGACCGGCATGCGACTGGGGCAGCGACCTGCTGGGCAGGATCACGACGAAGCGCTCGTCCTGCTCCGCACCGCTGGGCCCGACGGGACAACCGTTGCCAAGGAACTCGCCCGTCTCCTCCCGATGAAGACCCGGGCTGAGTACGATCCCGACGACATTCCGAAGTCGGATGCATCGAGGGCGGTGGAGCGTGCCCGCCGGATCGTCGCGGTAGCGATTCGCATCTCGGCGGCGCAACGGTCCTGAGCCATGGGTGCGGGTCCTAGGCCACCGACCGCCACGCCATCGTTTGTGTAATGGCGGTGTGGTCCGGTCGCTCATTGAAGTCGCCAGTGACGTTAGACGTAAGCATTTGCCGGATTGCCTCGACCCGAACCGCCCCGGGTGCAGCCGAGTCCGAGTGGACGTCCACCCCGCTGCATCCTCATCACGCTCCTCGAACGCTCCCCGACAACTCCGGCTTCCGGACCGCTGCCTGCGCCTTCAGGAATCGCGATCGGAAGTACGGTCCAGAGCCCGCTACGACGGCACCCGGCGGATCGCCTCGACCTCGAGCTCGAGCTGCACCTTCTTGCCGACAAGGAGGCCGCCGGTGTCGAGGATGATGTCCCACCCGGCGCCAAAGTCGTCGCGGTCGATTTCGGCGCGGGCGGAGAACGCGGCCCGGGTCCCGCCCCACGGGTCAGCCGACCAGCCGAGAAAGTCGGTGTCGAGCACCATCCGGCGGGTGACGTCGCGGATCGTGAGGTCGCCCTCGACGCGGAAGCGACCGTCGGGGTCGAGTGGGCTCACGGCCGTGCTGCGGGAGGTCAGCTCCGGGTAGCGGTCGACATCGAGGAAGTCGGGCCCACGCAGGTGGGCGTCGCGGTCGTCGTGGTGGGTGCTGATGCTCGCCGCTCGGATGCTGACCTCGACCGACGAGCGGGCCGGGTCGGGATCGACGACGACGGCGCCGTCGAAGTCTGTGAAGCGTCCCCGGACACGCGACAGGAGGTGGCGGGTGACGAACTCGACGTGGGAGTGGTGCGGGTCGATGTCCCATGCGCCGGCGGGCAAGGTCGCCCCGTCGGCGGCCGGGGCGGTGGCGGGAATGCGTGTGCTCATGGGCTCCTCTGTGGACGTGGTGCCGTGTGTGCCGGTCCACTCTCTGCCTCCGGACGGGCCGGCGGAAGGCCGTGCGCTTCCTGGTACCGACAGGGCCAGGCTGAGTGCGTCCGGCTGCGCAAAGATGGAGGCGGTGCCGGACGCCTCCACCCTGGGCAGCTTCATCCGCAGCCGCCGCGAGCGCCTCTCGCCCG
>JBOGIC010000193.1:0-11288 GCA_050744985.1 Acidimicrobiales bacterium | reverse complement strand
GTCAGGGTTCGACAAGTCGTTCATCCAGAAGGGCCAGCCCCAGCTCTCGGCCCGGCTCGACCGGTTCGCGACCGACAAGGACGCCTGGAACGGCGTGTACGACAACAAAGACCTCGTCATCGTCTCGGACTTCTTCCTCGAGGAGGGCACCGGGCCCCGGGAGTCCCGCATCAACGTGGGCGACAAGATCCTGGCCGTGAACCCGACGACCAACGAGCGCCGCACGCTCACCGTGGCCGGGATCCTGAAGTCCGATCTGCTCGACCAGGGCGTCGTGGCGGGTGCGCCCATGGCCCGGACGTTCCTGGGCGCGGCGGCCGTCTCCAACCGGCACTTCGTCGCCGTGAAGCCCGACGCCGATCCCGAGGAAGTCTCCGAGGCGCTCACGGCGGACCTCGTCCAGTTCGGCGTCGACGCCGACACGATCGCCGCCATCGTCCGCCTGCAGCTCCAGGAGCAGCAGGGATTCATCCGGCTCATGCAGGGCTACCTGGTGCTGGGTCTACTGGTGGGCATCGCCGGGCTCGGGGTCGTGATGGTGCGTGCCGTGCGCGAACGCCGCCGCCAGATCGGCATGCTGCGGGCCATGGGGTTCTCGCGTGGTGTGGTGCGGCGGGCGTTCATGGCGGAGGCGGGCTTCGTGGCCGTGCAGGGGATCGTCGTCGGTGTGCTGCTGGCGCTGGTCGTCAGCTTCCAACTGCTGTCCAACTCCGACGTCTTCGGCGAGGCGCGCCTCGACTTCAGCGTGCCCTGGCTGGCGCTGGCCGGCCTGCTGGTCGTGGCCCTCCTGGGCTCGCTCGCGGCCACCGCCGCCCCGGCGGCACAGGCCGCCCGCATCGCCCCCGCCGTCGCCCTGCGCACCGCCGAGTAGGCGCCCCTACGATATGGGCGCCTGGCGGAAGGAGGCCTCGATGGCTCGTCTTCGGTGGTTGCTGGCAGTCGCGGTGGTGTTCTCGCTCACGAGCGTCGGCGTGGTCGACGCCGCCCCCCGCCCGTTCGGCGATGCACGGATCCTGGCGCGGGTGCCGACCCCGCCGGGCTTCCCGGAGGGCATCGCCGTCTTCGACCGGCTGGTCTATGTCGCGGGCCCGGCGGCCTTCGGAACCGCCGGTGGGCCACCGGCCAAGGTGCTTCTCTACGACGCCGTCTCGGGCGTCCTGCTGCGGACCTTCGACGCCCAGGGTGAGATTCCGGCCCTGGACCACACCAACTCCGGCATCGCCCTCGACCGGGCGGCGCGGGGCTACGTCCTCAACGGGCAACTCGGGATCTACCGCCTGTCGCTCAACGGGAGGCAGGAGAGCTACTCACCACCGTTGCCCGACCTCAAGCCGTGCGCCACCGTGCCACCCGGCACACCGTGCTCGCCCGGGCCGCTCGACCTGCCGCCGTTGGCGAACGACATCGTCTTCGACCGCGCCGGCAACGCCTACGTGACCGACTCGCTCCAGGGGACCATCTGGAAGGTGCGGACCGGCGGCGGGCCGGCGCAGATCTGGTTCCAGGACATCCGCCTGGCCACCACCTTCTTCGGTCCGAACGGCCTGCGCCTTGATCCGAGCCGCACGCACATGTACTTCTCGGTGACGGGCGACCTCGACGGCCGCGCCTTCGTCTACCGGCTCCCGTTCGTCGACAAGCCGTCATCGGCGCAGCTGACGGTGTTCCACGAGTACACCAACGGCGACCTCCCCGACGGGATCGCGTTCGGTGAGACCGGACGGCTCTACGTGGCCATCGCGACCCCGTTCGCCTCCGGCGTCTCGATCCTCGCGCCGAACGGCTCCGAGGTCGTCCGCCTCGCCAACCAGGGCAACCCGATCTTCCCGTACGACTCCCCCGCCAACATCGCCTTCAACGGCAACGGCTCGATGCTGATCACCAACCACGCGTTCGTCACGGGCGTCACCAACCCGGCGCAGTTCAGCATCCTCGACGTCTTCGTCAACGACCGCGGCAACCCGCTCGAGCTGCCCTTCATCCCGTGATCTGACTGCGGTTCCGGAGGTACGCTGGAAGGGCGCGGACCGGCCTCGGACCGCGCGGGGAGGGATTGGGTGATGCACCTCGACCGGCGGTCGTTCCTACGAGTCGCGGCCGGGACCGCAGTGGCCGGGTTCTTTCCACTCCGGACGGCGGTGGCGCTGGCGGCGCCGAACACCGGTCCGCTGAGCATGGCGACGTTCACACCGCTGGTCAACACCACCTTCCGATTCACGGTGGCGGGGCGCTCGGTGAGCCTGGTGTTGGAACAGGTCGTCGACGAGCGCCGGGCCGGTTCGGCGGGTGAGTGCTTCTCCCTGATCTTCGTCGGCTCGAAGCCCGGCTTCGGCCAGGGCACCTACGCCGTCGATCACCCCAAGCTGGCCCGCTTCGACCTGTTCGTGGCGCCGGTCGGCAGGAGGAGCGACGGCCAGGACTACCAGGCCGTGTTCAACCGCACCACGGCGTGAGCGGCGAGCCCGCCGATCTCCGAACCTTCACCGTCGCCACCTTCTCGCCCCTGATCGGGGGCGTCTTCCGGTTGCGGCACGGCGACGGCGACACGATGGAGACCCGGCTGATCGAAGCGACCGCCCACGGGCCCGGCCCGAGCCGCGAGCAGTTCTCCCTCGTGTTCCAGGGCACGGCGGAGGTGGTCCTCCCCCAGCGGACCTACACCGTCGACAACGACGATTTGGGGACCTTCGACTTGTTCCTCGTTCCGATCGCGCGGGATGCGGAGGGAACCCGCTACGAGGCCGTCTTCGCCTGAGCGCCGGCCGGAGCGCGGGCCAGCAACAGGTACACGCCTTCGTCCGCAATCACTGAGAAGCCCAGTCGCTCGTACAGGCGGAGCGCCGGGTTGAAGCGCTCGACGTGGATCGTCAACGGCTTGCCGGCCGCCCCCGCCTCGGCGATCAGGTTCTCGAGCAGTGCGGTCCCGACACCGCGTCCCCGGTGTTCCGCCACGATGGCCACGTCGACGATGCGGATCTCCGCGGCCCAGCGGGCCACGTAGAGGAGGCCGACAGGGACACCGTTCACCGTCACCACGTCGAAGGTGGCATCGGCGTAATGCTGCCGGTAGTGGTGCTCCCGGGCCGCGAACTGCATGCGGATGAACGCGTCCTTTTGCTCTCGAGCCCACGCCAGCTGGGCCAATTCCTCCTCACGGGTGCCGGCATACACGCGGAGCAGGAAGGACTCGTCGGCGGGGCCGGCCGGACGCAGCGCCGGGGTCAATTCCGGGGTGGGAACACGCCTTGCAGGGCGATGCAGAACTCCAGGGTGAGATACGGCATGAGGTTGTTGTGGGGCTGGTCCCCTCCCGCCGTCGCCAGCGCCGTCGGGCCCAACTGCACGAGATTCTGGTTGGTCACGGTCTGGTACAGCGACGCTCCGACCGATCGGCCCAGCGCCTCGCTCTGGGGGCTGGCATCCTCGCCGGGCTGGTTGTTGGCCCGGAGGGTGTGGTTGTGCGCCGGCATGTTCGCCTGGAGCAGCGTGACCGTGTCGGAGCCGCCCGACTCGCCGAGGTCGTGGAGGCTGAGCCCCGGGCCCTGCTCGGGGTGCATGGGCGCGCGCCCTTGGAGATCGGGCAGGGCGAAGTTCGACTTCCCGTTGCCGCCGTAGGTGGTGCCCAGTAGCGAGAACAGGGCGGTGTTCTGGCTCAGGGGGAGAAGCTGCCCGTTGCAGAACGCCCAGCCCGTGGGCGCGAAGTTGAACGGGAAGATCCGGATCTCGGCAACGAAGGGATCGGCCACCGGTGCTCCTTAGGTCGGGGACGGGAAGATCCCGAACAACGAGATGATGAAGTTGACGCAGAGGTAGGGCTGGAAGTTCGTATGCGGCTGGCTACCCCCGGTGGACCCGACCGACGTGGCGACCAGCGCAGTGTTCGCCACGTCGGCGATGTAGGGGGTGTACGTGGGGGTGGTGGCCAGCACGTTGCCCGAGGCGTTGGTGCTGGAGGCGTTGTTCGACGACGCCACCAGCGCGTGGGTGTGCCCGGGGACCTGGTTGACCGTCAGGGTGATCTCCTCCGCTCCCCCCGTCTCGGCGAGCACGAAGCCCCCGCCCTGGTGGATGGGCAGCCGGCCCCGAAGGTCGGGGAGCGCGAACGTCGACTCGCCGTCGCCCCCGTAGGTCGTGCCGATGAGCTGGAAGAGCACCTGGTTCTCGCTGATCGGGAGCAGCTGGCCCTCGCAGAACATCCACCCGTTCGGCGCGAAGTTCCCTGCGAACATCCGGATCTCTCCCACGTACGGCTGTGCCATGGTTGCCTCCGCTAGTTCCGGCTCGGGAAGATGCCCTGCAGGGCGATGCAGAAGTTCAGGGTCAGGAACGGCTGCATGTTCAGATGGGCCTGGCTGCCACCGACGTTGGTGATGGAGCTCGCCTCCATCGCGACCGGGGCCGCCGCGGGACGGTAGGTCTGGTTCAGGGGACTGGCCAGGATCTTGCCCGACGGGTTGGGGTCGTTCCCCGGCGAGGAGGACGCGTTCACGGCGTGGATGTGGGTCGGCAGCTCGGACATCGTCACTGTGTGCGCCTGCTCGCCCGCCCTTTCCCCCAGCGTGTGGCCGTTCCCGTCGTGTATCGGGGTGCGGCCCTGCAGGTTGGGGAGGGCGAAGGTTGTCTGGCCGTTGCCTCCGAACGTCGTACCGAGCAAAGAGAACAGCCCCTGGTTCTGGTTGATCGGCAGGAACTGGCCGTTGCACTGCGCCCAGCCCTTCGGCGCGAAGCCGAACGAGAAGATCCGGATCTCACTGAGGAAGGGCTCAGCCATAGGGCCTCCTGGTCAGGTCGGTATGGACGTACAGCTGCCGGCGGCAACCGCCGTGAAGCTGGTCGCGGCGCTTGCACTCACGCCGACAGCCCCGGGATTCAGAGTGCCGAGCCTGGTCGCGGCAGTTGCGGCCGTGATCGATCCGGGGGGTGGTGCTTCCAGGTTGTAGAACGCCGTGTTGGCCTGGCTGACGGAGAGCCCCTCCGCCCCGCCGTTGGTCGTGGCCGTGTTGCCGGTTATACGGGCGCACGTCGTCGTATCGCGCCGGCCCCGCACGCGGATGGCGTTGATCGCCGCCGACAGGGTCGACGCGTTGTTGTTGGTGACGGCCACGTTCAGCTGGCCGGTGGACGCCATCACGCCCGACCCGTTGTCCGTGGCGTCGATACCGAAGTCGAACCCGACGTTGCTGACCGTGTTGCTGTCGACGTTGGCGTTGAGCTTGCCCGAGTCCTGCTGGAACAGGCGGATGCCGGTGCCGCTCATACCGGCACCCGCCATGCGGATCGTGTTGCTGAGAACCTTGCCCGTCGCCGTCGAGCTGCCGGCGGCGAACACGTTGATGCCGTGGTTCATCAGCGGGGCGTTGGTGATCCCGTCGGTGCCGATCTTGTTGTTCTGCACGAGATAGGTCAGCGTCGAGGTGAGGGCGGTACTCACGTTGACGCCGATGTTGCCCTGGTTGTTGCCGCCGGTGCCGGCGGTGATCGTGTTGTTGGTGAAGGTTGCGTTCAGGGTGGACGAGTCGGCGGTGTCGCCGCGCAGGGTCTCGGTGCGGTTCCCGGCGAAGCTGCAGTTGTTCACGGTGACAGTCATGTTGGCCGTCCCCGTGGCGAATGCCCCGACGCCGATGTTGCCGGTGGTGAGGCTGTTGTTGCCGACGAAGCAGTTCGGGCCCTGCACGGTGAAGGACGTCAACGTGCCCGAGCCGTTCGAGATGTAGACGTTGTCCTCGGACGCTCCGGTGACGCTGCTCGACGTCAGCTGGCCCGTACCGAACACGTCGGTCAGGCGCACACCACCCTCGTTCACGGCGTCGCCGTTGTTCGCGATCGTCATCCACGACAGGTTCAGGTTCCGGGTGCTGTTGGCCTGGATGCCGCTGTTCGACGTCTTCTGGATCGTCCCGCCCGTGCCCGCGGCTCCCGTGCCGCTGACGGTCAGCCCGCCCGAGCTCCCGGTGCTGTCGAGGATGATGCCGCTCGTCGGCCCGGTCGCGGCGGTTCCGGCGCTGATGCTCCTGAAGTTCAGGTTGCTGGCGCCGATGGTCGTGTTGGCCACGTTCAGCGCCACGCCGGTCGTCGTCGCGATCGTGTTGGCGCTGCCGGTGACGTTCACCGTGCCGCCGCCGGTGGCGGCGAAGGCCGGGTTGGAGCCCGTGGACATGCTCAGGCCACCGGTGAAGTTGATCGTCGCGCCCGTGTTGGAGCTCAGGTTGATACCCGTTCCGGTGTCGCTGATCGCCCCGCTGAACAGGGCCGTGCCCCCGGTGCGGTTGGACACGTCGACCGACCGGCCCGCGGTATTGGTGATGGGCCCGTTGAAGGTGAAGTTGGCGCCCCCGCCGTTGAGGAGCACGTCGGCGCCGGACACGCCGGTGGTGGCCATGTCGGTCAGCGTCACGACGCCGCCGACACTGGTCAGGGAGATGCCGGCCCCGGTGGTGTTCTGGATCGTGCCACCGCTGCCCGCGGTCCCGGTGCCGGTAACCGTCAGGCCGCCGGTCGAAGCGGTGTTGCTCAACACGATCCCGTTGGTGCCGCCGTTCTGGTTGATGCTCTGGAACGTGAGCCCGCTGGCCCCGATGGTGGTAGAGGTGACCGTGAGCGCGGCCACCGCCGTCGAGGACAGCGTGTTCGTGCCGGTGACGTTGACCGTACCGCCGCCGGTGGCCTTGAATGTCTCGGTGGGCCCGGACAGGGTGAGCCCGCCGGTGAAGTTGATGGTGGCTCCCGTGTTCGTGTCGGTCTGGACGCCGCCCGCACTGTCGTTGACGGAACCCGAGATCGTGACCGTGCCGCCCGTACGGCCGCCGATGAACACCGACCGCCCAGCAGAAGACGAATGCGTGATGTTCGCCGCGAACGTGACGTTGCCCGACCCCCCTCCGAAGAGGCTGAACCCGGCGCCGCCGGAGTTGCTGATCGACATGTTGGGGCCGATGTCGGTCGTGTTGATCCCCGACCCGTTGATTCCGGCGCTGCTGGTGTTGGCCACGTTGACCCGCCGGATCGTGTTGTTCTGGGCCAAGACGATCCCGACACCGGCGGCGTTGGTGATCGTCGGGTTCGTGCCCGCGCCCGTCCACAGGGTGACGCTGTTGACGACAAGGTCCTGCGGCTGCCCGATGAGCTGCTGGTTGGCCTCGAGCGGCAACCCGCCGGCGTAGTTGCCGGCGCCCGTGTACAGGAAGATGAAGTCGCCTGGACTGTCAACGTCACCCACGCCCCGGAGGTTGGCCAGCGTGTTGAACGGCGAGACCGAGGTGCCGTTGCCGTTGACGCCCAGGGCGTTGTTGGCGTACCAGACCCGGTTGGCGACGGCGACGGTGGCCGTGCCGTTGGTCGACCCGCCGTGACCGTCCGAGACGGTGAACGTGAACGTGTCGCTGCCCGTGTACCCCGGCGCGCTCACGTAGGTGAACGTGCCGTTGCTGGCCATCGTCACCGTCCCGCCGTTCGCGCTGGTGATGGTCGCCGGGCCGGCCGTAAGCGTGTCGTTGTTGGGGTCGCTGCTGCCCGACAGCACGGTGCCCGAGGCGTGGGTCTCCGGCTGGGCGGGCGTGATGCCCACGCCGAAGATCGTGTTGCCGACCGCGCCGGTGTAGGAGACGTTGTTGACCACGGGCGCCACGTTCTGGACGGTGATGGCGACCGTGTCCTGGTCGGTCTGGACCTGGCCGATCCCCTCGTTGCCCTGGTCGTCGGTGGTCATCGTCAGCGTGTCGGCGCCGATATACGCCGTCGTGGGCGTATAGGTCAGGCCCGCGAGGGCGGCGTTGATATCGGTCAATGTGCCCGTCACGGCCATCGTCGCGGTGCCGTTCGCCCCGCTGTTGAACGTGAGGCCCACGGTGGTCGAGAGGGTGAGGGTGCCGTGGCTGACCGACAGCGTGACCTTGACCGGGTTGGTGCCGGCGTCGTCGGTGGTCGATATGGCGTTGCCGTTCCCCACCGAGAACACCAGCGTGTTGCTCGATCCGGTGCCGTTGGCGTTGACCGTCTGGGCGCCCGGGACCGTGTTCACCGGCTTCTGGTTGACGTGCAGGATGCTCACGGTGTTGCTGCCCTGGTTACTGAGCACGGCGGTCGTGCCGTCGGGGGTCAACGCGATGGCATTGGGCTTCGTGCCGGTCGGGAAGGTGCCGACGGCGGTGTTGGACGTGGTGTTGATGACGCTGAGATTGTTCGACCCCGAGTTGGTGACGAACACCTGGTTGAGCGACGGTTGGGCCACGATGCCGTAGTCGGACGTCCCGACGGGAACGGTGGCGGTGACCGTCGGCGGGCTGACGGCCAGATTGACCACGCTCACCGAGTTCGAGCCCGGGTTGGCGACGTATCCGGTCGTGCCGGCGACGGCGACGTAGGCCGGGAAGCTGCCCACCGTCGTGCTCGAGCTGAGCAGGGCCGGGGGGCTCACGGTGAGGTCGAGCACGAGCAGCTTGCCGTTGCGGGCGTCGCTGGCGTACAGCCGCGTGCCGCCGGCGTTGGCGGCCAGACCGCTGGGGGCGATCAACGGGGCGCCGCCGAGCGTGACGGTGTTCGTGACCGTGGCGGTCGCCGGGTTCACCACGCTGATCGAGTTCCCGGTGAGGTTGGCCACATACACCGACGCACCGACCCGGATGACGCCGTTGGGCCGGCTCCCCACGGCGACCGTGTTGGTCACGGCGTTCGTGGCGGTGGAGATGATGCTCAGGGAGCTGCCGTTGTAGTTCGTGACGTAGACCTGCGAGTTGTCGCCGCTGAGGGCGACGCCGACCGGGAAAGCGCCGACCGGCACGGTGGTGATCACGCTGGGGGGTCCGGCGGTCAGGTCGATGACACTGACCGAGTTGGACTGGGAGTTGGCCACGTAGGCCCGGGTGGCGTTCACGGCCACGCCCGTCGGGAGTGTGCCGACGGGCACCGTGGCGTCATCCATAGCGGCCGCCACGACCGGTCCGCTGTCCTTCGCCGTGGAGGTCGCCGTTGCGGTGTCACCGGTGGGGGCGGCGCCGCGCGACGCCCCAGCGGCGGGTGTACCGACCTGGGCCACGGAGGACGCAGGACCGCCCGAGACGGCCTCCGCGGCCCGGCGCAGGCCGGCGCTCTCGGTCTCGAACAGCCCGAACGGCGGGTCCGGGTCGTTCGGGCCCCAGCTCTGGCTGCGGGCGCCGGCGCCCGCGCCGCCGAAGGCGAACAGCAGAGCGAGCCCGACGACGCTGAGCCCGCCGAGCAGGATGCCCACCGCGCGCCGCGACGGGCGCGACATCGTGGAGAAGCTGCGCACAGGAACCCCCGTCCCTTGATAGCCCTAGACCCCGACGAGTTTAGGGGACTCCGCGCGCTCCGCACGCGCCCGGCGGCCGGAACGTCAGAGGATGGAGCCGGGCAGTACGCCGTCGGTCGTGGTCGGAACGACACCTCGGGTGAGCTCGGTGACCGTGCCGAGCACGGTGAGCCGCGGCGGCTGGTAGCCGGCGCGCACCGCGCCGCCATCAGCGGCCGGCCTGCGTGGCCCGAACGCCGTGGCGGGCGTGCCCTGAGGAGGTGTGTCCTTACTCGTCGTTATGAGCACAGACCATACTTGCCTCGGGATGGACAACGGGCCCATGCGGGGCGCGTACGGGTTGCGCGTGCTCGGGATCCCGGGCGCGAGCCCGTGGATGGAACTGCAACCGGAGGCGGCGCCGTGCCTTCACGTGGGGGTAGACATCGCCGATCCCGACGATGGGCCCTCCGCGTACGACACCGACGCCGCCGACCTGCGGCTCCTCGGAGGCGCTCGCCTCGTCGCGCACCGTGGAAGCGGCGAGGTGCACTACCGGTTCCCGTCGGTGCCACCCGATGCCGACCTTCTGCACCCCTACCTCGCCGCCGCCGCCGCCCTCGTGTGGCGGTGGGAGGGTCGGGAAGCCATCCACGCGGGAGCGGTCGCCGTCGGCGGTGGGGCAGTGCTGCTCCTCGGGGGCCGGGAGGCGGGCAAGAGCACGACGCTGGGCTGGCTCTCCTCCGCTGGTATCCCGGTGCTGACCGACGACCTGGCCGTGCTGGACGGGAACCAGGTCCTGGCCGGCCCCCGCAGCGTCGACCTCCGGCGGGCGAACACGGCCACGGTCGGCACCCACCAGGTGCGGGGTGGCGGGCGGCATCGCGTTCGGCTGCCTCCCGCGCCGCGGTCACTGCCGCTGCGCGGGATCTCCGTGCTGGAGTGGGGCGAATCGCTGGTGGTGTCACCCGTGCCGATCGAGCAACGGGCCGGGCTCCTCGCCCCCCAGCGCCATTTCCCCGACCTGGCGACGGACCCGAGGGCCTTTCTCGAGCTGTTGTCCGTGCCGCCGTTCCGGATCACGCGGCCCAGGGGACTGGCCAGCGTCGCCGCGACGGGCGAGGCGATCATGGAGACGTTCGGGCGACCGTCGCCAGCCACGCGCCCTGGAGGGGCGTGACCGAAGCGAACACCGGATTGTCGGCGGCCCACGCCGCCCGCAAGCGGTCCGGGTCGACGAGGTCGTGGTCGACGCCCGTGCCGTCCCACCTCTCCGCGAAGGACCGTGCTTGCGTGCGCCAGAACGCCCGCCCGAACTCGGCCTTGCCCCGGCGGCTCACGACGGCGGGCGGCAGAAGATCGCAGAAGAGCGCGGCCATCGTCTGCGTGCGGTCGCCCCAGCCGGCGCGGCCACCGTCGCGGGCAAGGGCGGCGAGAAAGGTCCGGTCGGTCAGGGGGTGGCGGACGTCGGCACCTTCGGCGGCCGCGACCAGCCCGAGGCTGTGCCGGGCCAGCCCGAGGTAGCGGCGCCGGGCGTACCAGGTCATCCGCCGGTCCCACCGCCGGGGCTCCGCGGCAGACTCGCGCACCCACAGGCGGGCGAACTCCTGGTGCGCGGCGGGCCGGAGCCACGTGACCGGTGGGAGCGGCTGGCGGCTCCGGACCAGCCTCCGCGCGACCGGGGGCGTCAGCGCCAGGCCGATCCGCAGCGCGTCCGTCGGACGGGGGCGGGCACGACCGGCGAGCACCGACTGCGGGCGGCTCCACCGCCATGCCCCGAGAAGCCCGTCGCCGTCGAGGCCCGTGAAGAGGCATCCGCCCCGGGCGACGCGGAACATCGGAACGTGGAAGTGGGCGTTCGGCGGCCAGAGCAGTCCGTGGCGCCGCAGGACGCCACGAGCGACCTCACCGAGGAAGTCGAGCTCGTCGCCGATCTCGATCCGCTCCCAGTCGGGCACCCGGAGGTGGGCGATGACCTGCTCCTGCCACGCCGTCTCCTCGGTCGACGCGACGTCCGGGAAGCGAAGGGACACGGGGATCGGCA
>JBOGIC010000192.1:0-2140 GCA_050744985.1 Acidimicrobiales bacterium | reverse complement strand
GTCGGCGATGTCGCCGCCGATGCCGGCGTAGCGGGTGAAGCCCTGGGCGACGACCTCGCGCATCGTAGCCCGGGCCACCTCCGCCGGCGGGTCGACGTAGGGGTTGATAACGACCAGCGCGGCGGGGTTGGCATCCGCGGCGACCCGGCACACCAGCGACCCGCCCATCGACAGCCCCACCAGCACGACCGGCTCCCCGCCGGCAAGCGCCGCGTCGTACTCGTCCCGCACGGCCTCGAGCCAGTCCGTCCAGCCGGTCGTCTCGAGGTCGTCGAGGGACGTGCCGTGGCCCGGCAGCAGCGGCACCCGCGCGTCGAACCCGGCGTCTGCGAGCGCGTCGCCGAGGCCCTGCACCGAGTGGGGCGAGCCGGTCAGGCCGTGAACGATGAGCGCCCTCGGCTTACCCGTCACCGAACGGCCGCGACACGGTCTCCTCGCGCTCGGGCACCCAGCCGTCCACCCGTTGCGGCTCGGGGGCCGGGGTGCGGCTCGCCTGGCTCGACATCACCTGGAACGACAGCATGGCGGCCGTCGTGCCGGCGACGGCGTCCTCGAGGTCGACGATGGCGAGGGGCACGCCGTAGGCGGCGAGGGCGTCCTCCACCAGACCCCGTTCGTCCTCGTCGACGGTGCCGGCCACCAGGCCGAGCGACGCCGGCGACGCGTGCTGGGCGCGGTAGCCGTACGGCTCCTCCACGATGCGCCCCCAGAGGTCGACCTCGCCGACCACCAGCCCACCGGGCAGCACGCACAGGCCGTGCTGGCGGAGAGTCTCGAGGTCCCGGGCCGCCGAGACGCCACAGGAGCAGTTCACCGCCGGTGCGGGATGGCCGCCGGTGAGGCACACGGCGTTGACGGGGTGGCCGGGGCGCCATTCGACGTGGCGCTGGGCGACCGACCGGAGACGCCGGCGCGGCGACAACTGCCAGTACCGCCACCCGCGGGTCATGGCGTTCGGGTCACGCAGGCCCGGGTGTCTCTACTCGGCCTCCGCCGCCGGCGGCGGGTAGGTCCACTGGGCGGTCTCGGGGTACAGCGGGTCGACGTTGCACGTGGATTCGGGGTCTTCGGGGACCCAGATGGCCGACGCCGCCTCGTAGCACGCCTGGTGCAGCGACATGGCCGTGGGACAGGTGGCGCCGCTGGCGGTCAGCTCGGTCTCGTAGCAGTCCTCGGGCGTGACGACCTGCCCGCAGACGTCGCAGATCGGGAGCATCCCGGAACTTCCACTCCGAGACTCGTTCTCGGTGCTGGTCTTGGTGCTCTCCATACCCGACAGTCTACGCCCGACCGCTACCGTGGCGGCCCGTGGCCGACCCTCCCTACCCATTCCTCTCCGATGCCTGGCTGTCCGCCGCCCGCCAGATCCGCGAGGAACACGCCGGCGGGGGGATAGCCGTGCCCGCGACCGTGAAGATGAACCAGATCATCACGGCCGTGCCTTTCGGCGAGGGCACCGTCCAGGCCCACATCGACACGACCAACGGCGAGTTGGCGATGGAGGTCGGCCACCTGCCCGAGCCCGACGTGACCGTCACGCTCGAATACGAGACGGCCCGCGCCGTGTTCGTCGACGGCACCGCCCAGGCGGCGATGCAGGCGTTCATGGCCGGCAAGATCAAGGTCGAAGGCGACCTGGCCAAGCTGATCGCCGCCCTCCAGCAGGTGACCCCCGGCGCCTACGACGCCAGCGAGGTCCAGCGCCGCATCAAACAGATCACGGCCTGACCCATTCGTTCAGGTCGTGGACCGTCCACCGCGAGTCACGCTCGACACCGTCGCCGAGGGCCCACGGGGTGAAGACCTTGACGGTGCCGCCGTGGACGTAGAAGACCTGGCCGGTCACGGGGCAGTCGGCGGTGGCGAGCCAGGCGACGACGGGTGAGACGTTGGCCGGGTGCCAGGCGTCGAACTGGTCCGGGTCGTCGGGGGCCCGCAGCACGTCTTCCCACCCGGGCGTGGCCTCGGTGAGGCGGGTGCGCGCCATCGGGGCGATGGCGTTCACCCGAACGCCGTAGCGGGCCAGCTCGGCGGCGGCGATCGTGGTGAAGGCGGCGATGCCGGCCTTGGCCGCGCCGTAGTTCGCCTGCCCGGGGTTGCCCAGCAGGCCCGAGGTGGACGACGTGTTCACGACCGACGC
>JBOGIC010000191.1:0-5437 GCA_050744985.1 Acidimicrobiales bacterium | reverse complement strand
GGTGGCGCCCGACCTTCGCGTCATCGGGTTGATCCCGCTCATCGCCGGCTGGAAGCCGGCTCAGGCCAAGGTCGTGTCGGTCGAGGACCCGAACTCCGGCGCGGCCGAGGCCTACCGCACGCTGCGCACCGCCTTGCAGTTCACGGCCCTCGAGCGGCCCCTCCGGGCCCTGCAGGTGACCAGCCCCAGTGCCTTCGAGGGCAAGAGCTCGACGACGGCGAACCTGGGTGTGGCGCTGGCCCTGGCCGGCAACCGCGTGGTGATCGTCTGCTGCGACCTCCGGCGACCTCGCATCCACCAGTTCTTCGGCCTTGACAACCGCGTCGGCCTGACGTCGGTCCTCCTTGGCCAGGTGCCACTGACGACCGCCATCCAGCCGGTGCCCGGCCAGTCCCGGCTGGCGCTGCTGCCGTCGGGCTCGTTGCCGCCCAATCCATCCGAGCTGTTGGCGTCAGCCCGGACGGCGCAGGTGCTACATGAGCTGCAGGGCCACGCCGACATCGTGCTTCTGGACTGCCCGCCGGTTCTGCCGGTCACCGATGCACTCGTGCTGTCCGGGCGCGTCGACGCGACGATCGTGGTCAGCGCCGCCGGGAGCACGACCCGCAAGAACCTCGGGCGGGCGATCGAGCTGTTGCGCCAGGTCGACGCGCCGATCGTCGGGATGGTGCTCAACGGGGTCAGCGAATCGGGGGCGTACGGCTACGCATACGGCTACTACCACAACGGCCAACGGTCCCGCCGCCGTCTCGCCGAGAGTCTCGAGCGCCAACCGGTCGCCCGCCGCTGATCCTTTGGCCCCGCTGCTGCACAGTGAGTGGAAGGCGCCGCGGCGGTGGCCCCACGGGTCGCATCGCCGCCGGCGGGCCTGGCGGCCGAGTGGTGGCGGCCACGGTCTACACCGCCGGCCCGACTGGGCCCGCCGGGACGACACGTCTCCGAAGGCCCGGTCGTCGAAGCCTCTCGTGGTGGCGGCCGTGGCGCTGGCCGCACTGGCGGCGATCGCCGGTCTGGTGCTGTTCCGCGACCTCACGCGGGTGCGCTCGCCGCTGGCGGCCGCCCGTACGACCCTGCGGTCGGCGGCCGACGACCCGAACTTCCTCCGGACCGACGAGGGCCGTACGGCGACGCAGGCCAAGATCGACGCCGCTCTCGTCTCCGTCGACGTGGCCCGCCAACGTGTCCTGGGCTCCGGAGTCCTCTCGGTAGTGGGCCACATCCCGGTCCTGCGGGGCCAGCGCTCGGGGCTGCTCCAGCTCATCGACGACTCGGCGGCGGCCAGTACCGCCGGCCGCGACCTCGTGGCGAGGGTCGACGCTCTGGCCGACCGCACGACCGTCCGCGACGGCGCCGTACCCGTGGACGCGCTGCGCGACCTCACGCGCGACCTCGAGGCGACCTCCTCGGCCCTCGGGGCGCTCGCCCGGCCGAAGGCCGGGCTGTGGGGACCGGTGGGTGACGCCCGCCGGCAGTTCGACGAGACGGCGCGGTCCACGTCGGTCCGGTTGGGCGACGGGGCGGCGGCGCTCGGGGCGGCACTGCCGTTCATGGGGGCGGACGGCGACCGGGTCTACCTCGTGGCCGCCCAGAACAACGCCGAGATGCGCGACCAGGGCATGGTCCTGTCCTACGCCATCGTCCGGTTCACGGGTGGCCGCATCAGCATGGAGCGCAACGGCTCGGTCGGCGAGATCCCCCTGAAGGGCCCGGCGCCGACACGGATCCCCGTCGGCACGGCGTCGGTGTTCGGGTCCCTCAATCCCACGACGCTGTGGCACTCGGTCAACTCGACGGCCGACTTCGGCTGGAGCGGCCGGGCCATGTCCGACATGTACCGCCAGGCCACCGGTGAGCGCGTCGACGGCGTGATCGCCGTGGACGTGCCCGCGCTCGCCGGTCTGCTGTCGGTGCTCGGTCCGATACGGATGCCCGGCATCAGCGAGCCGGTGACGGCGGAGAACGTCGGCCGGATCCTCCTCCACGATCTCTATGAAGGGCTGCCCCCGGGCAGCGACCAGGCCCCCCGCCGGGAACGTCTGAGCGAGCTCACCAAAGAGGTGGTCACCGCCATCCGCACCGGCTCCCGCGACGCCGTCGCCCTCGGGCGCCAGCTCGGTGACGCGGCCGCCGGCGGTCATGTCAAGCTCTGGAGCGCGGCGCCGGCCGAGCAGGACGTGTTCGTGCGCACCGGCCTGGGTGGCGGGCCGGCGAGCATCGCTCCCGACCGCACCTTCCATGTGGCCGTGCAGAACCGTACGGCCACCAAGCTCGACTACTACGTCAAGACCAGCGTCCGGCAGGTCATCGACCTCGCACGCAACGGCGACGCCGTCGTCCACACGACGGTCATCGTGGAGAACCGCGCGCCCGCCGACGCGCCGCCGTCCTACCAGTTGGGCCCTGACAAGTACACGAGCCGGCCCGGCGAGTACCGGGCCGCCGTCTATCTGTGGGCGCCGGTCGGCTCCCAAGACCCGCCCGGGCCGGTCGAGGAGTCGGGCCTGCTGCTGACCCAGCACACGCTCCTCGTCAACCCCGGCCAGCGTCTCGAAGTGCCGTTCCCGGACGCCATCATCCGCGACGCCGTGCGGGACGGCCGCGTTGGCATCCGCCTCGTGCCCCAACCCCGGCTCGAACCGGCCGACCTGGAAGTCCGGATCAACGCCAAGGGCTGGCACATGGACGCGAACCCGGTGTGGTCGGGGCCGTGGAACCGCACAGTGACCCCCACCTGGCGGGTGCGTCGCTAGAACGCGAAGAAGAGTTGACCTGTGTCCGGCGGCCGGTAGACTCCCCCCACCATATTCGGGCACAGGTGGGCGGTGTTGATGACGGGCGTATCGCGCAGGACGCTGCTGGTCACGGTGGGGCTGCTGGCCGCCGCTGTCATGGCCGCGCCCGTGGGCCACGCTCAGACCACCACCTCCACGACCAGCACCACCAACCCGTACCCGGGCGCGTGCACGACAACCGTCAGCGCGGCGGCGTTCGGGTCCGCCTCGATCGGCTCGACGATCACCCTGCAGTTGCAGCCGACCTGTGCCTGGACCCCGAACTCCACGGTCGAGGTCGTCGTCAACGGGCAGAGCGTCGGTACCAAGACGGCCAACGCCAACGGGTTCGTCCAGGTCGTCATCACGGTGCTGAGCGCGACCACGCTGTCGGTCGACGACCCGGTGCTCGTGCCGAACGTCTGCGGCACCAACACGGTCGTGGGCCGGGGCACATCGACGGTTGCAGGCGGCAACGTCGTCACCCATCAGGCCACCTTCACCGTCGTCTGCCCGGCCACGCCGACCACGCCGGGGCGCATCGCCTTCACGGGCGCCAACTTCACGCGGTGGCTGGCCACCGCCCTCGCCGCCGTCATGCTCGGCGCCGTGCTTGTCGTCGGCAGCCGCCAGCGGCGCCGGAGCCCCTCCGGCGTCTGAGCCCCACTACGTCGCCGAGGCCGGCGCGGCCGAGGCCGGGGGGTAACCTCCCAGTGCGATGTCCGACAACGTGACGCCGATGCCGGAGCCCAAGCGGCTTGCCTCGCGACGCAGCCCGCTCTCCCCCGAGGAGCGCCTCGAGCGGGTGGCGGCGCAGTTGACCCGCCTGGCCAGCGAGTTCCCGCAGGCAATGGCCTGGGTCGAGGCCGAGGTGGAGGCGTTGCGCTCCGAGGTGCGGAACTCCCTGAAGACGATCGCGGAGTGGGCCACGGCCGACCGCGAGCAGTTGGCAACGCAGATGGCCCTGCTTAACGAGACCGTCGGCGCGATGGGCGACGCGCTCGTCGCGCTGCGCGACGAAGTGATCGCCCGGACCCACCCGTCGGGTGCCCCGCCCGGCCCGGCGCCCGGCCGCGGCCCTGGCGGCTCCGGCCTGGGCCTGCCTCCCCGCCGGTCCGGATAGGGCCGGGCGACGGCGGGTTACGGCCCGCTACGGCCCGGTGCCGTCGCCGCCGAGGTCGAACACGTCGAAGTAGCCGTTGTACTCGCCGCCGCCGCCTGAGCCCATGCCGACGAACCGGTACTGCCAGCGCCCCGCCACCGTGGCGACGATCACGACCTGGTAGCTGCCCGGCGCCGTGCGGATGACCGACTCGTCGCTGCCGAAGGTGAGGTCGACGCCACGCCCGTTCGGGTCGCGTACTCGGAAGACCACCTGCGGCGGGTCGAACGGGTGCTCCTCATCTCCGAACTGCACGGCCAGTCCGACCTGATCGCCGACCTCGTAGACCTCGTCACCCCCGGGCACGCCGCCATCATCGCAGTTGTGCCCGGCCTACTGCCCGCTGTGCCAAACTACGGGCGCCGCGGTGGCCGTAGCTCAGCCAGGTTAGAGCGCCAGGTTGTGGCCCTGGAGGTCGGGGGTTCAAGTCCCCTCGGTCACCCCACACGCGCCTCTAGCTCAATCTGGCAGAGCAGCGGACTCTTAATCCGCGGGTTCAGGGTTCGAGTCCCTGGGGGCGCACTTTACTTAAAAGTGCAGGTCAGACGGGGTGTCCGGCCGGCCGTCGCATGCGGGCCTTCCTTTCGCCGGCTTGACGGACGGCTCACCGTGACCACCGGGTCACCAGCGAGACGAGCTCGCTCGCCATCCACCACTGCGCCGGTCGACCCGGTCTCGTCGGTCGCAGGTCGAGCGGCTCGAGGATTCCCCGCTCTGCAAGAGCTTGGATAGCGCCGCGCGCCGCCGGTCCCGAGACGCCGAGTAAGTCCGCGGCCATCGGACCGGTTACGACCAGGTGCGACTGCACGACGTCGACCAGCCGCCGTGCCGCGGCATCGGCGCGCACTCCGGCGAGCAGATCGTCCCAGCGCCTGCGCACCTCCTCGGCGTACCCGACCACGTCGACGACCTGCTCCGCCGAACGGCTGACAGCGTCGGCGACCCACTGGACCCACCCCGCGACGTCGCCGTGGCGAAACCGGGTCAGCCCCGATAGGTAGCCGCCGATGTCCCGAGCCATGACGACGCTCACCGGCGGTGGGATGGTGACGCCCGTGCGGCGGGCGAGCGACCAGCCGATCAGCACCCGCCCCAACCGGCCGTTGCCGTCGCCGTAGGGATGGATCGTCTCGAACTGGGCGTGGACGATCGCGGCCACCGTGATCGGGTCGAGCGTGCTTCCGTTCACGAACCGGAGCAGGTCCCGCATCAGCTCCGCGACGTGCTCGGCCGGCGGTGGGACGTACGAGGCCTCCCTGGGCGAGGCGCCGCCGACCCAGTTCTGCGCGCGCCGGAACTTGCCCACGAGCTCGCTCGGCAACGCACCGTGGACCATCAGCCGCCGGTGCCACTCGTGGAGGTCCCGTGCGCCCAAGGTGGCGGACGAACGGGCGTGGGCGAGGGCAGCGTCCACCACCGCCAGGTTGTCGGCGACCCACGCCGATGACGTGTCGATCGCCCCGGTGTCGACCTCGGCCACCGCCACCAGCTCCGCAGGCGCACG
>JBOGIC010000190.1:0-4503 GCA_050744985.1 Acidimicrobiales bacterium | reverse complement strand
GGCGACAGCGACGGCGACAGCAGCAGCACCGGCCGCGGCCGCGGTGGCCACCGCCCCCGCCCCGGTCGCCCGCGGGCCCGAAGGGCACACGCAGCGCCTGCTCACCGTCGTCAAGGCGGGGTCGATCCAGGACGTCAAGTCGTCCCCCACCGACAAGGTGCACGTCTGGCCGCACCTGCTCGTCGGGGAGTTCGTGGCCGCCCTGGCCATCACGGCGTTCACGTTCATCTTCTCGGCGGTGGTGAACGCGCCCTTCCTGGCCGCCGCCAACTTCAACTTCACGCCGAACCCCTCCAAGGCGCCGTGGTACTTCCTCGGCCTCCAGGAGCTGCTGACGATGTTCCACCCGATGGTGGCCGGCGTCACCATCCCGGGCATGGGCATCTTCTTGCTGATGCTGGCGCCGTACATGGATCGCAACCCGTCCCAGAAGCCCGAGGACCGCAAGTTCGCTGTCGGCCTGATGACCCTGTTCATCATGTTCTGGGCGGTGCTGGTCATCATCGGCTGCTTCTTCCGGGGGCCCGGGTTCAACTTCACGTTCCCCTGGCGCGACGGCGTCTTCTTCGATCTCTAATGCCTTTCGAACTCCATGCGCCCCGGCGTCGTTACCCCCATGGGACGCGTACGTCGCGCGTCGAAGCGAGTGTGAGGGGGAACTAGATGGACTCCGGCACGATCTTCCTGCTCGCCGTCGTGGCGATGATGGCCCTGGCCATCGTGTTCCTCCTGGCCACGGCCCGGCGACGAGACGCCGACCGGGCCCTCGAGGTGTCCGAGGAGGGCGACGTCGAGGCCGAGGGGGCGCTGGTCCCCGCCACGATGGAATCGGCGTCGGCGCCCATGACGGGCAAGCAGCTCGAGCGCTCGGTTGCCCTCGAGCGACACAAGGCCCCGCCGGCGCCGACGGCCCCGCCGCCGCTCCCGGCGATCCCCGACGAGGAGGCGCTGGGCGTCACCCGTCGCCAGGTCCTCAATCGCGGGATCGTCACGGGCATGCTGCTCGGCGTCAGCGGCTTCAGCGCCGCCATGATCGCCTTCTTGTGGCCGTCCCTGTCCGGCGGCTTCGGTGGCAAGATCCGCGTCGGCTCCGCGGCCGAGATCAACAGCCAGATCGAGCAGACGCGAGAGCCCGTCTACTACGCGGCGGGTCGCTTCTACATCAACCCGTTCCCGCAGGACGCCGTGACGGCGGCGAAGAGCGTCACCGCCTACGGCGCGGTGGTCAACGGGTACGAGGCGGGGTTCGTGGCGCTGTACCAGAAGTGCGTCCACCTCGGCTGCCGGGTGCCATGGTGCAAGACCTCGCAGTGGTTCGAGTGCCCCTGCCACGGCTCGCAGTACAACCGGGTAGGCGAAAAGAAGGGCGGCCCGGCGCCGCGCGGCCTCGACCGGTTCGCGGTCTCGGTTGACGGCGGCATCGTCGTGGTCGACACCAGCCTGATCATCCCCGGTCCCCCGATCGGCACCAACACCACCGGCCAGGAATCCGAGGGCCCGCACTGTGTCGGAGGGGCCTCCGAGTGACCCTGGTCTTGGCGGCCATCTCCCAGCGCAACGTCGCCCTCATCGTCGTTCTCATCCTCACCTTCGGCTGGGCCATCTACCTCTTCAGCGCCTCCCGGCGGACCTACACGCCCGGGGCCGAGCTGGAGGTCGCGCCCAACCGCAAGCCCTACTACGACGACAGCGTCATGGAAGGTCCCCGCCTCACCCGTTTCCTGTGGTGGGCGTTCGCCTTGATGGCGGTCGTGGCCATCACGCTGCCGCTCTACTGGCTGCGTGAACCGTTCCGCCAGGAAGGGGCGGGGTTCGACCGCGGCACGCAGTACTTCGACGAGAAGGCCATCGAGCGGGGCCATGACCTCTTCTCCGCCGTGCCCGAGCCCGGACACGAGCGTGAGCCCCACTTCGGATGTGACACCTGCCACGGCAAGGGCGGCGTCGGCGGCGTGACCAACTACGCCTTCGACGACCCGTTCAACCCCGACGGCCCGCCGAAGCAGGTGCAGTGGAGCTGCCCACCCCTCAACACCGTGATGCTGCGGTTCCGGCCCGACGAGGTGAAGAACATCATCGTGTACGGCCGGGCCAACACGCCCATGCCGGCGTGGGGCGTGGCCGGCGGCGGTCCCATGAACGAACAGCAGGTGGACGACATCATCGCCTACCTCGAGAGCATCACCCTTCCCGCCGAAGAGGTGAAGGCCAAGGCGATGGCCGACTACGGCCTCGACGGCAAGAAGATCTTCGACGGCGAATGCGCCCGTTGCCACACGATGGGCTACTCCTACGGGGAGCCGGGTGTCCTCGGCGGGGGCGCGTTCGGGCCGGCGCTGAACGCCGGCGCCACCTTCCGGCAGTTCCCCGAGATCGAGGAGCACCTCAAGTGGATCGCCGACACGGCGCTGTACGGCAAGGCCTACGGCCGGCGCGGGGTCAGTGAAGGCGTGATGCCGCACTTCGCCGAGATGCTCACGCCCGAGCAGATCGTCGCGGTCGCCGAGTACGAGCGAACCCTGCCATGAGACTCGGCGTGCTCGCCGCCTTGGCATGGGAGCCCCAGATCAAGGGCGCGCTCTACGTCATCGTCGCCGTGCTCGTCCTGTGCGGTTCCTGCTACATGATCCTCGCCACCAACACGGGGGCGCGCCTGGGGTTCCTCCTCGCCGCGGCCGGCATGTTCGGCTGGCTGTTCACGGGCGGCGTGATCTGGTGGGTCTACGGCCAGGGCCCCAAGGGCCCCGCCCCGAGCTGGGAGGTGGTGACGGTCGTCGTGGGTTCGCCGTCGAGCTCCGGCGCCTCGGTCCTCACGGGGTTCCCCCGGAAATGGGAAGAGCTCGAGGTCACCGACAAGGCGGTCGCCGACGCGACCCCGGTGGTCGACGGCGCCATCGTCGGCTCGGGCAAGCAGTTCAAGAGCCCCTCCGAGTTCCAGGTCACCGGCGCGTTCGACCGGGGTGGCGACGCGCACGGCATCCTCGGGCTCAACTTCCGGCCCGTGAACCTGTGGCACACGCCGCACTACCTGATGATCACCGTGCAGAAGACCCTTCCGGCGGTGGGCGGCCAGAAGCCGGCGGTCGACCCCAGCGCGCCACCCGTGTCGGTCGTGCTGATCCGCAACCAGGGGGCGCTGCGCCTCCACCCGGCGGTGTTCACGATCTCGACCGGCATCATCTTCGGCGTGGTCTGCTACCAGCTGCACAGCCGCGACAAGGACCTCTGGCGCAAGCGCGAGGAGGAATCCGGCAAGACGCTCGAGCCGGTCTGATCCGGCCGAACGGATAGGGTGGCAGCGACGCGCTGATGGACCAGTACCTGCCGCTGCTGCTGATGCTGATCCTGGCCGGGCTCTTCGCCGGCCTGTCGTTCGTCGCCTCCAAGATCCTGGCGCCCAAGAAGCCGACGCTCGCCAAGCTCGCACCGTACGAGTGCGGCATCGTGCCCGACACCGAGCCCGCGGACCGGTTCTCGGTGCGGTTCTACCTGGTGGCGATGATCTTCATCATCTTCGACATCGAGATCATCTTCATCTACCCCTGGGCGGTCGTGTTCCGCCAACTGGGCTCGTTCGGGCTGTGGGAGATGCTGATCTTCGCCCTCGCCGTGTTCGTGTCCTTCGTCTACCTCATCGGCAACGGGGCGCTGAACTGGGGCCCGATCCGTCGGATGCGCCCGGTTGCCCCCTCGGGCGCGATGGCCGCGGACCGGTCGACGCGCACCACGGTGCGCCGGGTCGGCGCCCGCGCCGAGAAGCCCGGCCAGGCGGCCTGAGCCGTGGGACTAGAAGACCTCAACCACAACTTCCTGACGGGCAAGATCGAAGACCTCGTCCGCTGGGCCCGGCGCAACAGCGTCTGGCCGGCGACGTTCGGGCTGGCGTGCTGCGCCATCGAGATGATGGCCACCGGTGCCGCCCACTTCGACCTGGGCCGGTTCGGGATGGAGGTGTTCCGGGCGTCCCCTCGCCAGGCCGACCTCATGATCGTGGCCGGACGGGTGTCGCAGAAGATGGCCCCTGTGCTCCGGCAGGTCTACGACCAGATGGTCGAGCCCAAGTGGGTCATCTCGATGGGCGTCTGCGCGTCGTCGGGCGGGATGTTCAACAACTACGCGATCGTTCAAGGCGTCGACCAGGTCGTACCGGTGGACGTGTACTCGCCCGGTTGCCCGCCCGGCCCCGAGACCCTGATGCACTCGATCCTCACGCTCCACGAGATGATCCGCACCGGCGAGATCCTGCGCCGGCGCGAGGCCACGGGCGCCGGGGCCGGCCTCTCCATCGACCGCCCGGTGGCTGTCGCCACTCCCAAGTGAGCGAGCAGACCGCCGAGGAAGAAGCACCGGTCGAGGAGGAGCCAGCGCTCGTCCACGGTGTGATCACGTCGCTGTCGCGAGGCCAGCTCGTCGTCCACCCCAGCCGCGCCGAGTACCTCGACCTGGTCGGCGCCCTGTGTGCCGACGGCTACCAGATGTGCTCCGACGTGTGCGGGGCCGACT
>JBOGIC010000189.1:0-6381 GCA_050744985.1 Acidimicrobiales bacterium | reverse complement strand
AGGCGAAGGAGCTCGCGCCACGGATGCTCGCGGTCGTGCCCGGCATCCGCCCGCACGCGACCGAGCGTCACGATCAGGCGCGGGCGGCGACGCCGCAACAGGCGCTCGACGCGGGCGCCGACATCCTCGTCATCGGCCGGGCCGTCACCGCCGCGTCCGACCCTGTGAAGGCGGCGACCGAGTTGTTGGAGTCGCTGGAGTGAACGACCCCCTCTGCGAGGTGTGCTCGAAGCCCATGCCGTCCGGGTCCAAGCCGCTTCGCGTCGGCGCGTGCGAGTTCCCCTTCCACGTCCACGACGAATGCCAGGAGGCGATGGGCCCACTGGCGAACGAGATCGCCTTCATCTGCTCGGCGGCGGACGAACAGCCCGAGGGCCTGCTCTGGCTGGGGTCGTGGGACGCGGCGCCCGAGCCCACCGAGGTGGAGCCCGGCACGGGTGATTCCGGCCGCTGAGCGCATGATTTCGGTACGTACCAACGGATTTACCTGGGTTGTCCGATTGACGGGGCGAGCCAGCGCGCTAGGGTTCGCCCCATGCCCCTGCCTCCCGAGCTCACGCCCGACCAGCGACAGGCCGCACTCGAGAAGGCGGCCGCCGCTCGCCGGCAGCGTGCCGAGCTCAAAGAAAAGCTCAAGATGGGTTCCCTGACGCTCAAGGAGCTGTTCGACCAGGGTGAGCGGGACGAGGTGGTCGGCAAGATGAAGGTGCTGGCCGTGCTCGAGTCCCTGCCCGGTGTCGGCAAGGTGCGAGCGCGGCGGATCATGGAGGAAGTGGACATCAGCGAGGCCCGTCGCGTCCGCGGCCTCGGCAACCAGCAACGTGAATCGCTGTTGAAGCTGTTCCCCGCTTCGTCCTGAGCGACCACGGCGTTCCGGCCACGCAGGCCCCTCTCGTCCTCGTCATCGCCGGCCCTTCGGGCGCGGGCAAGGGCTCCATCGCCAGCGCGCTGGTGCAACGTGTGGACAACCTGTGGCTCAGCCGCTCGTGGACCACGAGAGCGCCCCGGGCGGGCGAAGCGCTCGACGCGTATCACTTCGTCGACCGGACGACGTTCGAAGGGCGTGCGGCCGAGGGCGGGTTCCTCGAGTGGAACACCGTCTTCGATCACCTCTACGGCACGCCCGTGCCCGACCTCGACCGGGACGTGCTGCTCGAGATCGACGTGCAGGGCGCGGCCGACGTGCGGGCGCGGGTGCCGGACGCAGTCGTCGTGCTGGTGCTGCCGCCGTCGCGGGCGGCGCAGGAGCAGCGCCTGCGCGGCCGCGGTGACGACGAGACGACGATCGCGAAGCGCCTCGCCCGGGCCGACGAGGAGGAGCGCGCCGGGCGGGCGCTGGCCGACCACGTTGTGGTCAACGACGACCTTGGTCGGGCCGTCGACGAGGTCGTTGGTATCGTGGAGTCGCACCGCCGCAACCAGGAGAGCTGATGACCGAACGCAGCACGATGATCTACCCGCCGATCGAAGACCTTCTGGCCAAGGTCGACTCCAAGTTCAGCCTGGTGAGCCTGGCCGCCCGCCGCGGCCGGCAGATCAACTCCTACTTCAGCCAGCTGGGTGAAGGTCTCGGCGCGATCGTGCCGCCGCAGGTGGCGTCGGTCTCGCGCAAGCCACTCTCGATCGCCCTCGAGGAGATCGCCGCGGACAAGATCACCTTCGTCCGCACGTCCGACCCGGACGCTGAAGAGGCACCAGCCGCTTCATAACCCGATGCGCCTCACGGGTCGGCGCATCGTCCTCGGTGTGTGTGGCGGCATCGCCGCCTACAAGGCGGTCGAGGTGTGCCGCCGCCTCGTCGACGGCGGCGCCCACGTGATCCCGGTGATGACCGAGGATGCGACGCGTTTCGTGGGCGAGGTCACCCTATCGGCGCTGGCGTCGGAGAAGGTGCAGACCTCGCTCTGGCGCGAGGACGACCCCGTGCCCCACGTCGCCCTCGGACGGTCGGCCGACGCCATCGTCGTCGCACCGGCGACGGCCCGGTTGCTGGGGTCCTACGCCGGGGGGATCTCCGACGACCTCCTGAGCGCCACGCTGCTCGCCACGCGCGCACCGGTGCTGCTCTGCCCGGCCATGCACACCGAGATGTGGGAGCACGCCGCCGTCCGGCACAACGTCGCCGTGCTGCGCGAGCGAGGCGTGCACGTGCTCGACCCGGGATCGGGCCCGCTCGCACGCGGTGACGACGGGCCGGGCCGGCTCCCGGAGCCGGCGACCGTTGTGGACGCCGTCGCGGCCTTGTTCGCACCGCACGACCTCCACGGGCGACGGGTCGTGGTCGCCGCCGGTGGCACGCGTGAGCCGATCGACGCCGTGCGGTTCATCGCCAACCGGTCATCGGGCAAGCAGGGACATGCTCTCGCCGACGAGGCCGCCTCGCGCGGCGCATCGGTCACGCTCGTGACGGCGGCCCGCCTGCGTGCCGCGACGGGCGTCGAAGTGGTCACGGTCGACACCGCCGCCGAGATGGAGGCCGCCGTGCTGTCCCGTTCCGACCGCGCCGACGTCGTCATCATGGCGGCGGCCGTCGCCGACTTCCGGCCGAAGGCACCCGCCGGCCACAAGCTCGCCAAGACGGACGGCCCGCCGGAGGTGATCCTCGAGCCGACGACCGACATCGTCACCGAGCTGGTCCGGCGGCGGCGCCCGGGTCAGGTGCTGGTGGGGTTCGCGGCCGAGACGGGAGACGCCGTCGGCAAGGCGGAAGCGAAGCTGGCGGCGAAGGGGCTGGACGTGATCGTGGCCAACGACGTGGCGGCGCCAGGCGTCGGATTCGACTCCGACAGGAACGAAGTGACGGTCCTCAGCCGCGACGGAAGCCGCGTCGACCTGGCCCTGTCGACCAAGCGCGTCGTGGCCCGCCAGATCCTCGACGTGGTAGCCGCCCGGCTCGACTCTCTAGAGTGACGCCCATGAGCCGCCACACTTTCACCTCCGAGTCGGTCACCGAGGGTCATCCGGACAAGCTGGCTGACCAGATCTCCGACTCGATACTCGACGCCATCCTCGCCGACGATCCGACGGGCCGGGTGGCGTGCGAGACGCTGCTGACGACCGGGCTGGTGGTCGTGGCCGGCGAGATCAGCACCAAGGCCTACGTCGACATCCCCAAACTGGTGCGCAAGACGGTCTGCGGCGTCGGCTACGACCGGGAGTCCTACGGGTTCGACGGCAACACCTGCGGCGTCGTCACGTCCATCGACGAGCAGTCGCCCAACATCGCCCAGGGCGTCGACACCGCGTACGAGGTCCGGTCGGGCAAGAGCGGCGAGGACCTCATCAACGCCCAGGGCGCCGGCGACCAGGGGATGATGTTCGGCTTCGCGTGCGACGAGACCGACGACCTCATGCCGCTGCCGATCTGGCTCGCGCACCGCCTGGCCCAGCGGCTCGCCGAAGTGCGCAAGGCGGGCGTGCTGCCCTACCTGCGCCCCGACGGCAAGACCCAGGTCACCTTCGACTACGAGGACGGGCGGCCGGTCGCCCTCAAGACCGTGCTGATCTCGTCCCAGCACGCCCCGGGCCTCGACATCGAGACGCTGCTCAAGCCCGACCTCCAGGAGCACGTCATCCACCCGCTGCTGCCGGCCGAGTTCGCCGACAGCAAGTACGAACTGCTCGCCAACCCGACCGGGAGCTTCGAGCTGGGCGGGCCCAACGCCGACACGGGGCTCACCGGGCGCAAGATCATCGTCGACACCTACGGCGGCTCCGCCCGTCACGGCGGCGGCGCCTTCTCCGGCAAGGACCCGAGCAAGGTCGATCGCTCGGGCGCCTACGCCGCACGGTGGGTCGCCAAGCACATCGTGGCGTCCGGCGCGGCGCGCCGCTGCGAGATCCAGGTGGCCTACGCCATCGGCGTCGCCCGGCCCGTGTCGATCATGGTGGAGACCTTCGGCACCGAGGCGGTCGACCCGCGGCGCATCGAGACCATGGTCCAGGAGGTGTTCGACCTCCGCCCCGCCGCCATCATCCGCGACCTCGACCTGCGCAAGCCGATCTACCGGCGCACGGCGGCCTACGGGCACTTCGGGCGGTCCGACAAGGAGTTCTCGTGGGAGCACCTGAACCGCCTGGACGACGTGAAGTCGGCGCTCGGCCTCTAGTCGCTCGCGTACTCCCCGACGTCGCCGCCCTCAACCGGCCCTTCTCCTACCTCGTTCCCGACGCCCTGCGCGACCGCGTGACGGTCGGCACCGTCGTGCGTGTACCGCTGCACGGGCGGCGCGTGCGGGGGTGGGTCGTCGGGCTGGCCGATGAGGCCGGGACGGACAAGCGGCTGCTGCCGATCGCCAAGGTCTCGAGCAACGGTCCGGCGCCCGACCTGGTCGATCTGGCGGCGTGGGCCGGATGGCGCTGGGCGGGCCCGAGCACGCGGTTCCTGAGCACCGCGACGCCACCGCGTGCCGTCTTCGGTCCGGGGCCGGGCCCGGCCGGCGCGGGCGGTGAACCAGGCGTGCGCGTGGCCCGGGTGCCACCGGCGGGCGACCCGTTCCCGCTCGTGCTGGACGCCGCCCGGCGCGGCCCGGCCCTCGTGCTGCTGCCGTCGCTGGCCGAAGCCTCGATCATGGCGGGGCGGCTGCGCCACGCCGGAGAGCGTGTGGCGCTCATGCCCGACGGCTGGGCGGCCGCCGCCGCCGGCGGCTGCACCGTGGTCGGCTCCCGGGCCGCAGCGTGGGCGCCGGCGCCCGGGTTGGTCGCGGCGGTTGTGATCGACGAGCATGACGAGGCATACCAGGAGGAGCGGGCGCCGACGTGGAATGCACGCGACGTCGTGATCGAGCGGGCGACGCGCGCGGGTGTGCCGTGCGTGTTGACGTCGCCGTGCCCGTCGCTCGAAGTTCTCGCCGGGTTTCCGGTCGACGTGCCGGCCCGGGGTGAGGAGCGGGCAGGCTGGCCCGCCGTCGAGGTCGTCGATCGGCGCGAAGAGCCCCCGGGATCGGGCCTGTACTCACCGCGGCTGGTGGCGCTCGCCCGGGAGGCGACGCCCGACGCGCGGGTGGTCTGCGTGCTGAACCGCAAGGGTCGGGTCGTGCTGCTGGCCTGCGCCGCGTGCCGCGAGCTGGCGCGCTGCGAGGCCTGCGACGGACCCCTCGAGTCGACGCCGGAGAGGCTGCGTTGCCGCCGCTGCGGCCTCACGCAGCCCGCCGTCTGCCGGTGGTGCGGCTCGACGCGGTTCCGGTCGCTGCGCGTGGGCGTGACGAAGGCACGCGAGGAGTTGGAGTTGCTGGCCGGTCAGCCCGTCGACGAGGTGACGGCCGACTCCGTGGAGCGGCCCTCGGCCTCGGTGCTCGCCGGCACCGAGGCGGTGCTGCACCGCGTGGCCGGGGCCAAAGTCGTCGCGTTCCTCGACTTCGACCAGGAGGTCCTGGCCCCCCGGTACCGGGCGGGCGAGCGGGCGCTCGGCCTGCTCGCCCGGGCGGGCCGCCTCGTCGGCGGTCGGGGCGACGGTCGGGGGGGCCGTGTACTCCTGCAGACCCGGCTCCCGGGCCACGAGGGCATCGACGCCGCCCTCCACGGCGACCCCTCGCGCTGGTCGGTCGTCGAGGGCGCACGGCGGGCCGCGCTCCGGCTGCCGCCCGAGACAGCCCTGGCGCGGGTCTCCGGGGCCAACGCGACGGAGGTCATCGACCGCCTAGGGGACCGGCTCGGGATCGAGCTGCTCGGCCCCGCCGGCGACCGGTGGCTCGTGCGCGCCGCCGACCACCGCGCCCTGTGCGACGCCCTCGCCGCTGCCGGCCGGGTCACCGGGGCCCGTGTCGAGGTCGATCCCCTACGAGCCTGACCCCACCCCACCGCGTTCTTGTAAGGCTGAGCCACCGAATCGGTGGTCAGGGCTTACAAGAACGACTCGAGTTTCGGCGGCGGCCGGTGGCGGGGGCCACGCCGAGCAGCCACAGCACGAGGCCCGCGCCGAGGGCGACGGCGGCGTACATGACGACGGGCCTCGTACCTGCGCCGGTCCGAGCCAGGGGAGTCGTGGTGCGCTTGGACAGCGACACGACAATCTCGTCGGTGCCGCGCGCATCGTTCTCGGCCGTGGCCCGCACGGCGAAGCTGGTCGCCGCGCCGCCGCTCGGGGCGGGTGGCGCCCGCACGGCCAGGACGACGGTATAAGCGGCGCCGGCGGCGAGGGACGGTGTCAGGTGAGCGCCGGCGTTCACCGCGGAGGTGATGTCGCTCCCCCCGTCGAGGAAGCGGGCGGCGAAGCCGTCATGGCTAGCGCTGCCGGTGAGCCGGAACCGATCGGATTCCGGCCCGCGGTTGGCGATCTGGATCTCGAAGCGCGCCTCCTCGTCGGGCGCCAACGACGCGCTGATGTCGCTCCCGGAGAACGATCCACCGCCGACCGGGCGCGCCGAGAGCTCAGGCTGGGCC
>JBOGIC010000188.1:0-2487 GCA_050744985.1 Acidimicrobiales bacterium | reverse complement strand
GCAGGACCGGCGTCGTCGCGGCCGGCACGGTCGTCGTCGGCTCCGGGGCGACCGAGGCGGTCGGGTCCCGCTCGCAGGCGGCGGCCGTCAGGGCCAGGACGGCGAGGAGGGCGGCGGCCGGACGGCGCATGCACCCATCCTCCCAGCCATAACCTGCGTTGTATGGGTCAGCTCGTGCCGTCGTGCGTGTGGCGCGCCACCCCCGAGCTGATCGTCGCCCTGGCCGAGCGCTTCGGCGCGCCCCACGACGCCTATGTCAACGGCTCCCAGGTCTGGATGCGCGACGACGGTCCGGGCGACGTGACCGTCCAGTGGCGGCTCCATCCCGTCGCCGGGTACCAGCGCCCGGCCATCGACACCTACGAGGTGTTCGAGGTGACCGCCGACGCCCTCGCCACGGGCGCGCACCTGCCGGCGCCCCTGGCGAAGCTGTGGGACGGTCTGGAGGCCTATGCCGCCTACGGCGACGAAGTGGAGCCGGCCACGCTGGCCGCCGCCTGCGCCGAGTCGCTCGGGGTGGCCCCGGAGGCGTCCGGGCTCGTCGACCACGACCGCATCGGCGACGAGTGGGAGCACACCGGCGGCAAGATCTCGATCGTCGCGTGCCTGTTCAACGAACTGGGCAACCCCTCGCTTTAGTCTGCAGAACAGGGGTCCCACAGCCCCAATGGCGCGGAGTAAAGGGTCAGTGGGTTTGCATCTGGCGGTTGGACGCCTCGCCCTCGTCGCCGATCTGCTCCACGGGGCCGCTGTAGACGCGGGCCCAGCGGATGCGGTCTCCCTCCACGCCCAGGATGAAGATGCCGGCCACCTGGGAGGCGTCACCCGCCCCGTGCAGCTCGACCCAGACCGTGCTGCCCGACCGGGCCGAGCGCAGCACGGTCAGGCGGAAGCCGGGCTCGGCCTGGAAGATGGCCCGCCAGTTCTTCCTGACCTGCTCACTGCCGGTGAAGTTCCGCGCCGGGAAACACGGCTGGATGCTGTCGAAGTTGGGGTGCACCGTCGCGTGGATGGCGTCGACGTCATGGCGGTTGCACGCCTCGACGAACCGCGTGACCACCGCCATCGGGTCGTCCCCCGACTTCCTCTTCGAAAACAGCACGTGACCTCCTCCTTGCGGACCGACGCTACTCCGGCCGCCACGGTGGCTTGCGGGGCAGGTCGAACAACACGTCGAGCGCCTCGCCCCGGATGGCCCGGAAGGCATGCACGCCCCAGCGCTCCTGGCCGGCGAGCGGCTCCGGAAGGGCGCCTTCGGCGAACCACCCCGCATCCCGGCACTCCAACGGGTGTGGTTGCACGGTACCGCCCAGGGTGCGGCAGTGGAACACGAGCGAGTACAGCGGGATCCGCGTGAACCCCAGGCGCAGCCCGTCCAGGACGGCGATGAGCCGCACGACCTCGGCCTCGACGCCGGTCTCCTCGTACACCTCCTTCACCGCCACCTCGGAGGCGGAGTAGCCCACGTCGGCCCAGCCCGTCGGGTACAACCACATACCCGAGTCGGCCCGCTGCACGAGCAGGATCTCGCCCCGGTCGTTGCCCACGACGGCGCCCACCGCGATCTTGGGCGTCACGTAGCCCGCGATCCCGTCCCCGACCTGGGCGAGCCACTCTTCGATCAGCACGTCGGACGTAGCCTCGTCGCCGGCCGCCGCCCGCATGTCGGCCGCCACCTTCAGCACCTCCTCGAATCGCTCTCGCTCGTAGAGGCTGTCGGTGAAGCCCAGCCCCGTGCGGGCGATGCCGGACAAGGCCTCGCTCCACCGGAGCAGGTCATGAGCAGAGACCGATCGTGCGTCGTGATCGTTGAGGCTCATGAGCGCCTCAAAGGTACCTAGCTATCGCCGAGGAGTTCGTCGAGGCGGGAGAAGAAGGCCGAGCGGGCCATCACCTGGTCGACGCCGGCCGCCACGGCGGCGTCCATCGCCTCACGGTTGGTGTGCTTCGAGAACCCCAGCACGGGCACGCCCATCCCGGTCACGGCATCGACGACACCCGGCCGGGTCAGGTCGACGACGACCAGTTCGGCGCCGGCCGTCGCGACCGCGTCGCCGAGGTCGCCGGGCCGGGCCACGAACGTGACGTCGGCGCCCGCACCGGCCACCTTCGAGCGGTCCATCAGGTCGGGGACGTACGCGACAACCTTGCGGCTCATGAGCCACCTCCTCCTCCATAGCGTTCAGGCCACGCAGGCCCGGCATGACGATGAATGTGGGCGTACGCCTTGGCCGCGCCCCACGCGATGCCCGGTTCGGTCAGCGCCGGGTCGAGGTCGGCGAACGTCGCCGGGGCCAGGTCGTAGACGTCGTCGGGCAGCAGGTGAGCCTGCACCCGGTCCCGCTCGACCGGCGGCACGCCGGCGTCGCGCAGCACCCGCGTCGGGAACCGGACGGCCCCCCGCAACAGCGACAGCGGCGTCGTGGCCTGCTGGTCGATGTCGGCCGCGAGCAACGTGCGGACGGCCGCGCCGACCTCGGCCTGCGC
>JBOGIC010000187.1:0-4438 GCA_050744985.1 Acidimicrobiales bacterium | reverse complement strand
GTTCAGCCCTGCGAACTGCTCGAACCTGGTGACCGTGCGGGCCTCGTCCTCCCAGGCGGCCTTGCGCTCGGCCAGGGCCGAGTTGTAGAGCAGGCGCTGCTGCCAGAGCAGGTGGTCGAGTTTGCGGCTCTGGCCGGCGGTGGGCTTGAGCAGGTAGCGGGCCGAGCGGATCACGCCGGAGGAAACTAGCGGGAGGGTGAGACATCGAGGAGGCTGGAGTGCGCGAACAGCTACGGCACGAGCCCTTACGATCGATCCCCGTGCCCCTTTCGCCGGGTGATCGAGCCCCGTCGTTCTATCTCGACGACATCGACACGGGCGACCAGGTCCACAACCCGTGGACGGCCGGCCCGACCGTGCTGGCCTTCTTCAAGGTGACGTGCCCGGTTTGCCAACTGGCCGCCCCCAAGGTGCAGGCGCTGGCCGACGCCGGGGTGCGGGTCACCGCCATCGGTGAGGACCCGGCCGTCAAGCTCGTGTCGTACGCCGACCGGTTCGGCCAGCGCGTGCCGACGGTCACCGAGCCGCCGCCCTACCGGGTGTCCGACGCGTTCGGCGTCACCGCCGTGCCCACGCTGTTCCTCGTCGATCAGGAGGGCACGGTGCAGGCGCGGGTGGGCGGCTGGGACCGCGAAGGCTGGAACGCGCTCGCCGTCGCCGCCGGAGGCCGGCCGGTCTCCGCCGACGGCGACGGGCTCCCGTCCTACCGGCCCGGGTGAGGCAGCCGCAACCGCAGGCACTGACCCGGTCGGGGCCAGTTCATCGTCGGTTCGGCGGGTAGCCTCGCGCCCATGGGCAACGCAGGCGAGAAGCGCAAGGGGCGCAAGCACCTTCCCAAGGTCGGCACCAAGGCGGAGGACGACTACGCGATCCATCACGAGCGCATGGCCATCGAGGAGCAGATGGGCCTGCGCCCAGGCGGCATCCCGGCCAAGGTCGTGGGCATCGGGCTGGTGCTCATCGCCGTCATCGCGATCCTCGCCCTGATCGTCCTCAATTGAGCGTGGGTATACCCGCGGCATGGTGAGCGATACGACAAGTCACAGCGAGGTCGTCGAGGCGACGGAAGCGACCGAGGCAGCGATGGCGCCCCAGACCGTGCCGATCAACGTCTTCGAGGCGCCTGGGGCCCTCGTGATCGTGGCCCCGCTGCCCGCGGTGACGCCCGATGACGTGACGATCGAGTTGCGGGGCGACTGCCTGCGCTTCTGGGCCCACCTCCGCAGCGCCGCCCCACGTGACTACCTCGTGCACGAGTGGGAGTACGGCGGCTACGAGCGCGAGGTCGACATCCCCGCCGGCTACGGCGGCGGCATCGAGGCCTCCCTCGCCAACGGTCAACTCGCCATCCGCGTCCTCAAGGGCGCCGCCGCCGGCCCCCTGACCGCCAAGCCCAACCACTCCTGACGCTTTACTCCGCGGGATTGGCCCGTGGAGGTACCACTTTCGCGAGTTGATCGGGGTTCCCCGGTAGCGTCGGGTCCATGAGCACGCCGGGGCGAGCTCCCCTGGAGCAACTCGCCGCCGAGCTGCGGGAGCTGTCCCGCCGGCGCGACGAGCTCATGCGGACCGCCGGCACCGTGCCGACGCTGCCCGAGGAGCTGTCGGCGGTCATGGACCGCTACGACGCCCTCCTCCTCGACTCCGCCGTCATGCTGGAAGTCGACATCCCCGACGACGCGCGCTCGACCGTCGACCCGCAGCGGCTCACGCACCTCGGCCGGGTCCACCTGGAGGAGGCGCTCGGCTCGGCCGGGCTCGTGTTCGGGGCCACCGAGCCGTAGCGGGCACGTCTGGACGGCCGAGCAATCGACCTGGATCGAACGCGGGTCCTGGCCTTTCGTTCGACCCGGCACGGGCTGGCGGGACGACGGCCGTCCGCTGAGCTCGTAGGCGCGGTGGCATCGACGGGGCTGCGGCGCACGCCGTCCGGGCGCTGCGGGAGCGTCGGCTTCTCGTGGTCTACGGCGCCCGCGGCACGCTCATGCTCGTGCCCGCCGCAGACGTCGCCGTGTTCACGGTCGGTTCCGCACCCGCCGACGAAACCTCCCTCCGAGCGGCGATCCCCGGCGCGTTCCTACGACGGCTCGACGACGCCGGGATCACCGCCACGGCCGCGCTGCAAACCGTGATCGACGCAGTGGCCGGCGTGCTCGCCGGCGGTCCGCTCCCACGTGGCGACACGGCCATGGCCGTCACCCGGGCCGTACCCGCCACCCTGGCGCCGCCCTGCCGGGGCCGGTGCCCCGATCCCCACGTCGAGGACTCGCTGTTCCGCCTGGCCGGGGTAAGCGGCGTGATGGGCTTCGACGCGGACGCCGACGTGCTGGTGACTCTCGACGGTCGCCTACGGGCCGAGGGCTCTCGCCAGGATGCCCGCGCCGAGCTGGTCCACCGCTACCTGCGGTGCTACGGCCCGTCGACGCCCGCCGCGCTGGCCGAGTGGGCGGGGATCGGAAAGGCTGACGCCCGACGCTCGCTCGCGTCGCTCGCCGGTGGGACGGTCGAGGTCACCGTCGACGGATCCCCCGCCGGGGTGATGCTCCGCGCCGACGCCGAACAGGCCGGTGCTGCGGCGTCGGCGAGCCTGCGGTTCCTCCCGGCCTTCGACGCCTATCTCCTCGCCCGTGACCGATCGATGCTCGTGCCCGACCGGGCCTCGCAGCGGGTCGTGTGGCGTTCCGCCGGGAACCCCGCGGTCGTGGTGATCGGCGGTGAGCCCGTCGCGACGTGGACGGCACGCCGCCAGGGCAAACGGACCGCGATCAGGATCACACCGCTGGGCGCGCCGTTCCCCGTCGACGCGGACGACCTCCAGGAGGAAGCGACACGCCTCGCCGCCGCCCGGGACGCGGCCGGACCTGTCGAGGTGACGGTCGATCGCTAGCGCCTGGCCCGCCTCGCTGCCGCGGTCATCCAGACCACACCCTCACGTCTCGTCCGAGATACGCGGCGAGACGATCAATGGGGGTAGCCCCGTCTCCGACGGCCGTTGCGTCCGAGAAGGGCGATCCCGGCGGTCGCTGAGGAGGAAGCCAGCCCCGGAACTGCGCCAAGCAGGCCTCGACCACATCCTCGTTGAAGACGGGAGCCTGTCCGGTGGCGCTCGCCAGATCCCAGCCGTGGACGAGGGCCTCCCCGACGTGAAGGTGAAGCGCAGCCGCAGCCGGGCCGCGGCCAACCGGCAGCGGTGTCTCGCGCTCGAGAACGCCGGGCTGGCTCCACGCCCGAAGCATTGTCTCGTGGGTTTGCCGATACATGCCCGCCGGGTCGTCGCCGAGGTCGACCTCGGGCGCCCCCCGGCTCCAGTCGCGTCCGTGGGCGATCTCCGTGTACTTGAGGTTGCCCGCCACGATGTGGGCCAGCAGATCACGGACGCTCCACGCCGGGCATGGTGTCGGTCCATCGAACTGATCCTTCGATGTCGCCTCGATGAGCGCGGCCAGTCCGGACGCCGCGCGCCGGTCGAGATCCAGGACGTCCATGGGCCGACGATAGCGAGGGCCTGCGCTCGTGCGGCCGCGCTGTCGGTTCGCCGAGCAGCGAGCCGGGGACGCTCGCTCCCAACCGCCCCCGGCTCGCTGCTCAGGGCTGACTGTGCGGGCTCGATGCCTAAACCCAGGCAAAGCCGCGCGTAACTCTTGCCTGCAGGCGTGGCGACGCTTCTCCTTCCGGCGTAGCGTCCGACGCGTGACCACCATCGCCGTGGTCGAGGACGACGCCCACATCCGCGCCGCCGTCTCTCGAGGCCTGACCGAACGGGGCCACGTCGTGTTGGGGGCTTCGACGGGACTCGGCGCTCTCGGCGAGATCGTGGACCAGCGTCCCGACGTCGTCGTCCTCGACCTCGGCCTGCCCGACATCGAGGGACTGGAGCTGCTGCGCATGCTGCGGGCGGTGAGCACCGTCCCGGTGATCGTGGCCACGGCCCGCGACGACGAGCGCGAGATCATTCGCACCCTCGACGCCGGTGCTGACGACTACGTCGTCAAGCCGTACTCGGCCGACCAGCTCGACGCCCGGATCCGGGCCGTGCTCCGGCGGGTCAGGGGTGACGATGCCGAGGCACCCATCCTGATCGGCCAGCTCGCTATCGACATCCGCAGCCGGGTCGCCACGATCGACGGGGAACCAATGGACCTGAGCCGCAAGGAGTTCGACCTGCTCTGGCACCTGGCGACCCGCCGGGACGAGGTCGTCTCCAAGCGCGAGCTCCTCGCCGCGGTGTGGCGCCAGCCCTACGGCGGCCCGGAGAAGACCATCGACGTCCACCTGTCGTGGTTGCGCAGCAAGCTGGGCGAGTCGGCGAGATCGCCTCGCTACCTGCGCAGCGTGCGCGGTGTGGGCGTGATGCTCGTCGACCCCGACGCATCGTGAGAGCCCGACTGGCGCTGACCGCGGCTGCGGTCACGGCCATGATCGTGCTGGCGTTCTGCAT
>JBOGIC010000186.1:0-2385 GCA_050744985.1 Acidimicrobiales bacterium | reverse complement strand
GCTCTTACCAGCGACCGCGACCCCATTGAGTGGCTACCAGAAGTAATAGTTGGCCTGAGCAACAAAGAACGCTCCAAGTTCGCTGACAAGATCGCCGAGATCCTGGACGATCTGCCCAGCGAAGCGGTCGAGCACCAGTGGTCCCGGTGGATGCACGGGTACTGGAGAAACCGACTGAGCAGTATTCCGACTCAGCTCTCATTCGACGAGAGCACAGCCATGGCGGGGTGGATCCCGTTCCTGAGGGAGTCCTTTGAGTCAGGAGTGCAGCTCGTGACCAGCCGGCCGGGCCGGTTCCGGGACCACGACGACGTTTTGCGCCACCTGGAGCGGCGCGTTGACGACGCGCCCGACGCATGCGCGAAGGTGATCGGCCACCTGATGCGCAGCACCGAGCAGCCATGGTGGGCCGGGCACCAACTGCAAGAACTGATGCCGCGGCTTCGAGCCGGGAGCGATCCAGCGCACATCAGCGTGATCGTTGAACAGGCCATACGCCTCGGCCTCTCAAATCCGGATGAGTGGTAGTGGACGGCTGTCCACCCCATTGGGGGGCGCCCCAATCTCCCATCGTCGGCTCGGCCCAGCGTTGAGGCTGGTGGGCGCCGCGTGCTGCCTGAAGCAATCGCGACGGGATCCACGGCTCGGGGTGCGTTCGCCAACTCCCCGGGGGGCCACAGGATGCGCGCCGAGCCGAGCTGGCGAGCCCGCCATCCCGTCCCGCAGGCCGAACGCCTTGCGGCGCGTTCCCGACCTCCGTCCTCGAGCAGCGGTTGCAGTGGGCGTTCGTCCCATGGGCGGATCCCGAAGCGATATGACCTACAGGCTTACGCGCACGGGTCACGAGAGCGGGAACGGCGACTGCCACCACCACGGCCGCTGGTCGACGCTGACCTCGTTCACCCACTTCACCCACCAAAAGCCACGCCGGTTCGGGGCGACCAGCCGAGCGGGAAAGCCGTGCCCGCTCGACAATGGGCGGCGGCCGACCCGGGTCGCGAGAAGGAGCGCCCGAGCATCACGGAACGGGAAGCGCCTCCGATAGCCGGTCACAGACTGCACCTCGATGCTGCGACCTTCGGGCGCGCCGGACGCGGCCAGCAGTTGGTTCAACCGAACGCCTGACCAGCGCTGGCGGCCGTACCACCCCCCAGTGCAATCGAGGGTGG
Source organism: Acidimicrobiales bacterium (assembly GCA_050744985.1). Taxonomy (GTDB): domain Bacteria; phylum Actinomycetota; class Acidimicrobiia; order Acidimicrobiales; family AC-14; genus JBOGIC01. Next base: position 1,216 of record JBOGIC010000186.1, on the reverse strand, counting down.
CGACGATCTCCTCGTCGGACAGCCTCTCGAGCTCGTCGAGGGACCACACCCGTTCCGCCACCCGCAGCCTCCAGGCGTCGCCGTCAACCACCGGAACGTCGTCCGTCAGCCACTGCGTCACGGGCATGGCCGCGGGCTCGAACGACCCCCGTTCGAGCGAGCGGGTCGCGGCCCGGCCGGCGTGAGGAAGAGCGAGCGTCACGACCGTCGACCCGCCGGCCAACAGGGCGCCTCGCAGGAGCGTCCGTCGCGTGAGGTCGGTCCGCCGAGGGCGCACAGGACGCGACAGGACGTGCCCCAGCGCCAGGGGGAGGGCGAGCAGTGCGGCACCTACGTGGAGCTGCATGACGAGCACGGGTCCGACATCACGCGCGCCGGCCCGGTGCAGCACGCCCGTGAGGAGCGAGGTCGCTACGAGGAACGCCAGAGCCAACGCAGGTACCGCGGCCGACACACCTCGTCGACGGATTCCGCGCCGAGTCACCGTCGTCTTCCACGGCGCCATGACGACGATGGCGACGCCGACAGCCCCGTGCACGACAGTCGGCCAACGGCCCCACCCCGAGCCGACCGCCCACATCAGCACACCGCTGATGAGCGCCAACGCGATCAGTACCAGGAGGACCAGATTCGTGCGGCGACCGGCCACTACCCCTATGACACCACGACGTCGACGGCAGGATTCAACCGGGGTACTGCAATAACCCGCACCCGCGATGAGCACGCTGGAAGATCTGAGGCGCAGCCCGAACACCAGCGACCCAAGTCGCGATAGCCGATCCCCTTGCGGGCTCAAAGAACGCCGGGACGGCAAGCGACTTCTCACGGCGGGCGGCCGTCCGGCCATAGGGTCGGGTCCGTGTCCGAGCCGGCTGAGCACCCGGTCCAGCGCTTCAGGCGGCGACTCGAATCGCTCGCCTTCTACCCGCCCGGCGTCCGCCCGGTCCCCGAGTATCTTCGGGGCACCGCCTTCTTCGCTGCCGCCGCCGGCTTGCTGGTGACCGATCCGGACGGCCCGCTGCCGCCGTTCCCCTTCGGTGGCGTGATGTTCGTTGGTCACAACCTTGACTCCGAGAGCGCCTTCCGCCGCCGGTTGGAGTCTGGCCTGGCCCACGGCGGTCCCGACCGCCCGATGCTGACCTGGCGCAACCTCTACCGGCTCCTGAACGCGGCCGGTCTGGCCGCGGGCGACTGCTTCTTCACCAATGCCTACGTT
>JBOGIC010000185.1:0-5611 GCA_050744985.1 Acidimicrobiales bacterium | reverse complement strand
CGTGGCCGACGGGGTGGAGGCGGCGGGCCGCGTGGACCGGGTGTGGCTCGCCGAGGTGGACCGGCGGCGGGCGGCGGCTCGGTCCGCCGTTGTCGCCGCCGGCCGGGAGCAACAGATGGAGGCCGCCCTTCGCGCCGCCCTCGTGGCGGCGACCGAGCGGCTCACGCCCGCGGACCATGGGGTCGACGGACGCGTCGCGTCGGGCGCCCAGCTGTGGCTGCTCGCCGGGGCGGTGGTGTCGGCGCTGTCGGGCGCAGACCCGGACCCGTTCGAGGCGTGGGGCCGGCTTGTGGCCGCGGGCTGGTGGCCCATCGGCCCGTGCGACGGCCGGCTCGTCGTGTCCGCGGGCGTCGGGTCGTGAACCTGGCCGCCGTGCTCGAAGCGCGGGCAAGCGATGAGGTGGCGTTCCTCGTCGGCGACCGTTCGTTCACCCACGCCGAGGTCCACGACGGTGCCGCCCGGATGGCCTCATTGTTGGTGGAGCTGGGGGTCTGCCGGGGCGACCGCGTGCTGATCGTCCTCCCCGACGGCATCGAGTTCGTGTGGGCGTTCCTGGGCGCGATCCGGCTGGGTGCCATCGCCGTGCCGGTGAACCCGCGTCTTCCCGCCGCCGATCACGCGGCTCTGGCGGCCGATGCGGATCCCCGGGTCGTGATCGGTGAAGACGACGCCGAGCGGCTGGAGGCCCGCCTGGCGGCGTACCGGTCTCACCCCCCCGTCGCCGTCGACGCCCGGGACCCGGCCTACGCGCAGTACACGTCGGGCACGACCGGGCAGCCCAAGGGCGCCCTGCACGGCCACGGCGACCCGCTCGTGTACTTCGACGCATTCGCCCGCGGGGCCATCGCGGTCACCCGCAACGATGTCGTGCTCTCGGTCTCCAAGCTCTACTTCGCCTACGGGCTGGGCAACGCCCTGTTCTTCCCGCTGCTGTCCGGGTGCCGGGCCGTGCTGCACGCGCCGCACCCCCAGCCGGACGCCATCGCCGCGCTGATCGACCGGCACGGGGTGACGGTGCTGTTCGCCGTACCGACGTTCTACGCGCACCTGGTTGCCGGTGGGGCGGCGCCGTCCACGCTGAGGGTCGCCGTGTCGGCGGGGGAGCCGCTGATCCCGGAACTGGCGGCGCGGGCGCGGGCCTTGCTCGGCTGCCCGATCCTCGACGGCATCGGCTCGACCGAGGTGGGCCAGACCTTCGCCAGCAACACGCTCGACCGGTGGCGTGACGGTTCGGTCGGCCGGGCGCTGCCGCCGTACCGGATCCGTGTGCAGGACGGCGAGCTGTGGGTCGCCGGGCCGACCGTGCTGCTCGGCTACCTCGGCCCTTCGACGCCGCCCCCGACGATGGACGGCGAGTGGCTCTCCACCGGCGACCGGGCCGAGATCGACGACGAGGGCGACCTCGTGCTGCGGGGCAGGGCCGACGACATGGAGCTCGTCGCCGGTATGTGCGTGTCTCCGCTGGAAGTCGAGGCGGTGCTGCTACGCCACCCGGCCGTCGCCGAGGTTGCCGTCGCCGGCGCGATCGACGCCGCCGGCGCCTCCGCCCTCCACGCCTTCGCCGTCCTCGCCCCCGGTGGGTCCGTCAACGAGGCCGAACTGCTGGCGTGGGGCCGAGCCGACCTGGCGCCGTTCAAGGTGCCCCGGACGGTGACGTTCGTCGACGCGCTACCCCGGACGCCGACCGGCAAGCTCCGCCGCTTTGCCCTCCGCCGCCAGGCGCACGGAGGTGTATCGTAGGTGTATGTCCCGCACTAACATCGACCTGGACGACGACGCCTGCCGAGCCGTCATGGACCGGTACCACCTCTCGACCAAGCGGGACGCGGTCAACTTCGCCCTCCGGGCCCTCGCGGCTGAACCCCTCGGCTTGGACGCGGCTCGCCGGCTGCGGGGGAGCGGCTGGGACGGGGACCTCGACCAGATGCGGGCGACCCGCGCCGGTTGATCCTCATCGACACGTCTGCGTGGGTGGAGTACCTGCGCGACACGGGGAGCGCCGTTTGTGAGCGCGTCGACGACCTCCTCGACGATGCGATCGCAACGTGTGATCCCATCCTCATGGAGGTGCTCGCGGGCGCGCGCGACGAGAGCCACCTGACCGACCTCCGTCGCCTGCTCGCCCGCGCCGCCGTCGTGGCCGTCGAGCCCACCGACTACGAGGCCGCAGCCGCCCTCTATCGCGGCTGCCGTCGCCAGGGGGAGACGGTCCGGAAGTTGATCGACTGCCTCATCGCCGCAATTGCGATTCGCGCCGAGACTCCTGTCCTGCACGCCGACAGCGATTTCGACGTCCTCGCGCGACATTCAGCCCTCTGCGTGGCATAACCATGGCCGGCGTGCGCGGTCGGGCTCGCCGCCCCCTGGACGCCGCCCGCGGTGGTCGTTTTGTCACGAGATGCTGCGATCCCCGCCTGCGTCGCACCGGGCGAGGATCCCGTACGGCGGGAGTGTGTCGCCAACCTCGACTCCGTCGGGAAGCGTCTCACTCGGCGTCCGGGTTGAGCGGCTGGGCCGCCTCAGCGGCAGCAAGAGGCGCGACCTGTGCGACGCGCTCGATGTCGCCGTCGACTGCCGTTGCCACAACGCAGGCATACGCCGGCGTTCACTCCTCGGCGCGGACCGCTGCGCCGACGATGGCCGTGACCGTCTTGCGGTCCAACCCGGAGACCTCCGCGAGCTGGCGGAGCGATGCGCCGGCCCGATGCGCGACCCTGATCATGTCGTCGCGAATCTGCGCCTCCCCTCGCGGCGCGTTCCGCACTGAGCCCGACGACCATGAGCGCCGCGCCAACCTCTGACGCTCCGTCACCGCGGTACTTGTTCATCGCGTCGTCGACCTGGAGATGACTACCGTCAGGTCGCCAGACCGCCGTACCGACGAGTTGGAGGACAGCATGGCCGTTGTTGCGCACGTCATCCTTCGAGGTGTGTCGCCAGAGCAGTACGACGCCATACGAGCAGAGGTTGGGTGGCTCGAGAACCCGCCCGACGGCGGCTACGCCCACCTGACGTGGTGGGAGGGCGAGGACAACTACAACGTCGACGCCTGGGAGAGTGAGGAGGCCTTCCAAGCCTTCGGTGAAGACCGTCTGGGGCCGGCTATGGCAAAGCTCGAGATCAACGTTGCCCCAGAAGTCACCTTTCACCCGGCGCACGAGGTCTTCACCCCCCAAGTCCTGAGGGTGACCTGACCCCTATTGCGAAGTGCTGAAGGCCGAGCGGCGGACCGGCGCGTTATCTGGAGCGCGATTCGTGATGCCGTTCTCGGGCGGTCGGCGACTGCGCGGTCGAGACCAACGAAGCTCGTCGCCTCAAATTGCGAGCGACGCTTGGTCGAGGTCGATTCCGACGACCTGGGCGACCCTCGACAGGTCAGCGTCCCGTGCCAGAAGGGTGGCGTCATGGCGGCGGGCCACCGAAGCGATGAGGCAGTCCACCATCCCCCGCGGCGTGATTCCTGCCCGCCGACATCGACGGTAGATGCGGGCGGCTGCGTCGAAATCGGCAGCCGCCCCGAATGCCAAGAGATCGAATCGCAGGAGGAGCCGACGTAGTGCCTGTGCCCGCCGATCATCCCGGGCGCCGGCCATGACCTCCATCAGCACGGGCTCCGTCACGGCGAGCGGGCCGTCCTTCCGGATCAGTTGGGTCAGGCGCTCATCGACTGCGCTGCCTGTCGCCCGGTCGTACTCGATCCAGGCGGAGGTGTCAGCGAGGATCACTCGACCGCCGGCCCGGCGTCGTTCGCCACCTCGCCGATGGCGTTCCCGCCGCGCATCGCCAAGGCCTCCTCCCGCGTCATCGGTTGACCGGCGAGGTGGCGCAAGGCGAGGTCGACGGCCTCGGTCTTCGTGTGGACGCCGTAGCGGTCCATGATGGTGCGTACGTAACCCTCGTCGATCTCGATGTTGGTTCGCGCTCTGCACGGCGCGACGGTCAGACGTGGCGCTCCTCGCTTGTGGGGTCGCCTGAAGTTGTGCGTTTACCGCGCGCAGGACTCGTGCCGTTCCCGGGCGGGTAGGTGCCGAGGCCCGACCTGGCGACGAGGCGCAAGACCACCCGCTGCCTTGATTCAGGCGCGCTCGCTGCGGCAAACCGGCGCCGTGTCAACGGTGGGCGCCGCGACAACGCAGAGTCGCGCGCGCTGACCGGCTTGACTGTTGACGCCCGCCGGCTCTCTGTGGCGGATCACACGGTTCGGCCACTGGGGCCAGCATCCCACCATCTTTCCAATGCGGTATGTAGAGTACGAGTCATGCGTCGCACCCACGCGATGGTCCAGGTCGCACTTGCGCTCATGGAGGACCCAAGCGCGAAGCACTGGGGATACGACCTCAGCCGCCGCAGCGGTGTCCGCTCTGGCGTGCTCTATCCGCTTCTGAGTCGGATGCTCGAAGCCGAGTGGATCACTGATGGATGGGAGTCAGGCGCTGAAGCGGTTGGGCGGCCCGCTCGCCGCTACTACACGCTGACAGAGCGGGGCCGGCGGGAGATCGGGGGCGTCCTCGACGCAGCGAGGGACGAGCGGCGGTTCGCGTCACTGTTTAGGTGGGTCTAGTGGAGCTGCTCAACGCTCAAATCGCGTGGAAGTCGCTAGTCATGATTCTTCTAGTCCTCGGTATTGCTCCTGGAGTCGTCATTCGGATCCTGGTGTGGTTTTGGCCCCCCGATCATCCTCGTCGATCTGAACTCCGCGCCGAGTTAAGAGCGCTCGATTATTGGAAGCGCCCTCTCTGGGTCGCCGAGCAGCTTGAGACCTCGCTTTGCGATGGCATACCTGCCCGCGTTCGACGTTGGAAGGAGAGAGTGCCGAAGCCATTCGCTTGTGATCGATGCATCGACGGACGGTGCGTGTATGCTATCGATCGTCAGGCAAGGCCGCGTTTGGCGCCAGCCGTGTCTGGCGTTATGATTGCCTTCATGGTCGTCTTTGGATTCGTTACCATGATGCGCCAGAGTCCGAACGACGGCCAGACTGCAATGCGAACTACTTCGACGACCGCTACCCTACAGGAAGAAGGATGGGACCTGCCTAGTGACCGACGGACTCCCGGGGGCCTGCCGATAGCGCAGGCAATGACCCCGATGTCCTCGCGGGTCACGTCTGATTCCTACGATCCGTCGTCATTCGCTGGATCTGGATGCCTGTTTCCGTTTCTATTCATAGTTTGCTAACTTGCAGAATTCAATGCAGGCGACGCGCTGTCTGCCAGATCTCGTGAAACACCTGTTGTAGGGGAACAACCCAGCACGGCGAGACAGGATGACGCACCCCGTACCCATGACATCACATCAACAGGTTTGCTTCCGCACGCCCGTGATGGCGACGGTTGCGGCTGACGCCCCTGCGGCCGAGCCTGCTGGCCGGCCTCCGCTCGGTACTCAAGTAGTACGACTGGTTGGACGAGCCCGGCGGGGTTTCGAGTCGCAGCTCGCCCATTACCGGGCGCTGCAACGGTGCCGTTCCCGGGCGGGTATAGGTCGAGAGCGATCGCCCGCACGCTCGACGGATCCCGCTCCTCGTTATCGGGCGGCGACCTACCCGGGCACCTCACCTCACCGTCCGTCCCCACGCTTCCTGTCGTCCAGACATCACTTCGTGTTCATC
>JBOGIC010000184.1:0-2751 GCA_050744985.1 Acidimicrobiales bacterium | reverse complement strand
AGAACCTCCTGCGCATGCTCGAGCAGCGCCTCGACAACCTGGTGTTCCGGGCGGGGTGGGGCTCGAGCCGCTCGCAGGCTCGCCAGTTCGTGCGCCACGGCCACATCAACGTCAACGGCAAGCGGGTTACGATCCCCAGCTTCCAGGTACGCAAAGGCGACATCGTCGAGGTGCGCGAGAAGTCCCGCCAGATGATCGTCGTCCGGCACAACCTCGACACCATCGACCGCGCCATCCCGCCGTGGCTCGAGAGTGCCGGCGCTGACCGATTTTCCGTGACGGTGCGCGACCTTCCGCTGCGTGAGCACATCGACGTGCCCGTGCGCGAGTCGCTGATCGTCGAGCTCTACTCCAAATAGGCAGGTAGGTAACAGGAAATGCTCATCATCCAGCGCCCCACCGTCGAGTCCCTCGAGGAGGCCCAGGACAACCGCCAGCGGTTCGTCGTGTCGCCCCTCGAGCCCGGCTTCGGCCACACCCTCGGCAACTCACTGCGCCGCACGCTGCTGTCGTCCATCCCGGGTGCGGCGGTCACGCAGATTCGCTTCGACGACGTGCTCCACGAGTTCACGACCATCCCGGGCGTGAAGGAGGACGTGACCGACATCATCCTCAACCTCAAGGACCTGGTCCTGCGGGTCGAGGAGCCCGAGCCCGTCACGCTGCGCCTCGACGCCCGCGGGCCGGGCGAGGTCTCGGCCCGTGACATCCACACCAGCGGCGACATCGAGATCCTCAACCCCGACCTGCACATCGCCACGCTCACGGCGCGGGGCCGTCTCGCCCTCGACATCACCGTCGAGCGCGGCCGGGGCTACGTGTCGGCCGAGCGCAACAAGAAGTCGTCGGTGATCGGCGTGATCCCGGTTGACTCCGTGTTCTCGCCCGTCCGCCGGGTGGCGTTCGCGGTCGAGCCCACCCGCGTCGAGCAGGCCACCAACTACGACCGCCTGACCCTCGACATCGAGACCGACGGGTCGATCTCGCCGCGTGAGGCGCTGGCGTCGGCCGGCGCCACGCTGCGCTCGCTGGTGTCGCTGGTCGCCGACATGAGCGACGCCCCCAAGGCCCTCGAGCTGGGTGAGGTTGGAACGCTCGGGAGCGGTTCGCCCGACCTCGACCTTCCGATCGAAGACCTCGACCTGTCCGAGCGGCCGCGCAACTGCCTGCGCCGCGCCCAGATCAACACCGTGGGCGAGCTGGTGCAGAAGAGCCCCGAAGACCTCCTCGCCATCACCAACTTCGGCCAGAAGTCCCTCGACGAGGTGCTGCAGAAGCTCGACGAGCGCGGCCTGGCGCTGCGCACCAAGGGCTAGAGGCGCGCCGTGCAGGGGAGGCCGAAGAAGGCGCGCCGCTTCGGTGGTGACGCCGCCCACCAGAAGGCGATGTTCGGCAACCTCGTCGCGTCGCTCATTGCCGCCGAAGCGCTGGTGACGACCGAGGCCAAGGCCAAGGCCCTGCGTCCCGTGGCCGAGAAGGTCATCACGAAGGCCAAGAAGGGCGGGGTCCACAACCACCGCCAGGTCGTCGCGTTCATCCGGGACAAGGACATGGCCTCCAAGTTGTTCGACGAGATCGCCCCGCGCTACGAGGACCGCCCCGGGGGCTATACCCGGGTGCTGAAGCTGGGCCCGCGCCACGGGGACAACGCCCCCATGGCCCGTATCGAGTTGGTATAACCCACGCGCGTCCGCCTGACGGTCGCATACGACGGAAGTGGGTTCCACGGCTTCGCCGCGCAGGCGAGCGAGGTGGAGACCGTGGGCGGGGCGCTTACCGAGGCGCTCGGGAAGGTCATCGGCGCCCCGGTGACGCTGACCGTCGCCGGTCGCACCGACACCGGCGTGCACGCGTGGGGTCAGGTCGTCAGCTTCGATGCCCCCGATGGCGTCGACCTTGTGCGTGTGCGGCGTTCGGTCACCAACCAGCTCCACCCGCGCGTCGTCGTGCGTGAGGCCGCCGTGGCGCCCCCCGACTTCGACGCCCGCCGGTCGGCGACCTCGCGGGTCTACCGCTACACGGTGCTGAACCGGGAGGCGCCCGACCCGTTCCGGGCGGGCACGGCGTGGCACGTGCCGGAGCCGCTCGACCTGGGCGCGCTGCGGCTGGCGTGTGACCCGTTGCTCGGCGAGCACGACTTCTCGGCCTTCTGCCGCGTGCCACGCGGCGTCGGGTCCTTCAGCATGGTGCGCCGGGTGCTCGAGGCTCGATGGGACCCGATCCCCGACGACACCGGCGACGGCATCCTGCGGTTCACGATCGAGGCCAGCTCGTTTTGCCAGCAGATGGTGCGGGCCCTGGTCGGCACCATGGTGGCGATGGGCACCGGCACGCGGAAGGCGGGCGAGATGACCTCGATCCTGCGGTCCCGCCGCCGCCAGGTCGCCGGCCGCGTCGCCCCCCCGCACGGCCTGTGCCTGTGGGCGGTGCGGTACCCCCCATCCGTTTGATCTGCAGAAGAGGGGTCTCACAGCCCCAATGGCGCGGATCAATGCGTTCAGACCTTGCGTTCGACCTCGTAGCCGGCGCCCCGCAGGGCGGTGACGACCTCGTCGCGGTGGTCGGGGTTGCGGGTCTCGAGCGTCAGCATCACCTCGACCTGATCGGGTGGGAGGAGCAGGCCGGAGCGGTGGTGTTCGACGGCGAGGATGTTGAGGCCCATGGCCGAGACCCGCGTCGACAGCCTCGCCAGCTCACCGGGCCGGTCGTTCATGATCACCCGCAGCACCAGGAACCGGCCCGACGCCGACA
>JBOGIC010000183.1:0-3579 GCA_050744985.1 Acidimicrobiales bacterium | reverse complement strand
CCTGCGAGGCGTGCGGGCGATCCATCGGCGAGGAACGACTCGAGGCCATGCCCGCCACCCGGCTCTGCCTCCACGACCAGGTCGAGGCAGAGCGCCAGGCGCGCATCCCCGGGCTGTAAGAGGCTTTCCTCCATGCCGATGAAGCGGTGGCTGCGCCGTGCCGTCCCGTTCGGTCTTGCGGCTGCGGCCGTGGCCGGCGCGGCGGTTGCCGTCGCCCTCCGGGACGAGGACCGGCGCAACCGCCTCGATCGCCAGGCCCGCATGTACCGGCTCTCGATCCGGCGGATGCTGTCGTGGACGGTCGTCAAGGTGCGGGGCCGGCGGGCCACCGAGGAGAAGCGGGCGCGCCTCGAGGAGCAGTTCGCCATCCGCAGCGCGCAGGATGTGGCCGAGGTGTTGGGCAACATGAAGGGCGCCATCATGAAGGCGGGCCAGATGGTGTCGTTCGTGGCCGACGGGCTGCCGCCCGAGGCCCAGGCCGCGCTGGCCACGCTGCAGGCCGACGTACCGCCGATGGCCCCGAGCCTGGCCGAGCAGGTGATCCGCGAGGAGCTGGGCGCCGACCCCGAGAGGCTGTTCCTGGCGTGGGACCCGATCCCGAAGGCGGCCGCGTCCATCGGCCAGGTACACAAGGCGGTGATGTCCGACGGCCGGGAGGTCGCGGTCAAGGTGCAGTACCCGGGCGTCGACCGCGCCATCAAGTCCGACCTCGACAACGCGGAACTGCTCTACGGCATGTTCGCCGCGTTCGCCCTGAAGAACATGGACGTCCACGCCATGGTCGACGAGCTGCGGGACCGGATGGGAGACGAGCTCGACTACCGCAAGGAGGCCCGCTTCCAGGCCGAGTTCGCCGAGCGCTACGACGGCCACCCGTTCATCCACGTGCCCAAGGTCGTCTGGGAGCGCAGCGCCCAGCGCGTCATCACCAGCGAGTGGGTGGACGGCCTGTCGTGGAAGCAGTTCCTCGAGACGGCGACGCACGAGCAGAAGCAGACGGCGGCGGAGATCCTCTTCCGGTTCGCCGAGGGCTCGATCTGGCACCACGGCGTGTTCAACGGCGACCCGCACCCGGGCAACTACCGGTTCCATCCCGACAAGGGGAAGGTCACGTTCCTCGACTTCGGGCTGGTGAAGCGCTGGGGACCGGGCGAGCTCGAGAGCCTGAGCCCGATCCTCGACGCCATCCTGCGCCAGGACCCGCCCGGCCTGGTCGCCGCGCTCGTGCGGGCCGGGTTCCTGCCCGCCGACCACCAGGCGTCGGAGGATCTCGTCTACGAGTTCTGCAGCCAGCCCTACATCCCGTTCCAGCTCGAACGGTTCACGTACTCGTCGGAGTTCGTGGGGCGCACGCTGCAGAAGATGCTCGACATGGGCGGCCGCTACGGCGACCTCATCAAGTCGCTGAACATGCCGCCCTCCTACGTCATCCTCGACCGCGTGGTCTGGGGCATGAGCGCCCTGTTCGGGAAGATGGAGGTCACCGCCAGCTGGGGCCGGCTACTGGCCGAGTACATCGGCGGCGCATCCCCGTCCACCGAGCTGGGCCGGGCGGAGGCGGAATGGCGCGAGGAACGCGAGCGGACGGCCCCGGCTACGGCCGCCGGCTGAACGCCGCCGTCGCCAAGCGCGCCCGCCTGGCACGCTACCGGCCGGAGGAGGCGCTGTCCCTCGTCACCTCCGACGGGGTGCGCCTGACCGGCGCCCGCCTCGAGGGCCCGCCGGACGCGTTCGCCACCGTCGTGCTCGTGCACGGGTTCTCCCACTCGTCGCGCCAACCGCGGATCCACGCCTTCGCCCGCCGCCTGGCGCGTGAGGTCCATGTCCTCGTGCCCGACCTCCGGGGCCACGGCCGCTCGGGCGGCGTATGCACGCTCGGCACCGAGGAGCCGCTGGACGTGGCGGCGGCCGTGGCGGCGGCCCGGCCGGGCCTGCCGGTGATCACCGTCGGCGTGAGCCTCGGGGGCGCCGCGGTGCTGCTCCACGCCGGTATGCATGGGGGCGTCGGCGGCGTGGTCGCGGTCAGCTCGCCGGCGTGGTGGGGAGCGTGGGACACGGCGCCGACCCGGCGCATCTACCGCTACGCCACCAGCCGGGCGGGCCGGGCGGTGATGGCGACGGTGCTGCGCACCCGCATCGCCACCCGGTGCGACGGGATCCCCGACGCCCGTGACATCGCCGCCGCCATCGCCCCCGCCTTCACCCTCGTGGTGGCCGACCCGGACGACCACTACTTCGCACGCGAGCACCCCGAGGCCATCTACGCCTGGGCCAACGAGCCCAAGTCGTTGTGGTTGGAGGAGGGCATGGGCCACGGCACCGACCTCCTCACGCCCTCGCTCGCCGACCGGCTGCTGGCCGACACCCGGCGGAGGGTGCTGGCCGGTGAGGGACCTCCCAGCTAGGTTCTAGGGCTGCTGGCTTAGCTTGGAGCGGCCGTTGGCACTCCCCCGTGAACGTCTCGGCGAGGAACGTCGATGGGTCAGAACCGTCGACCTTGATCGAGCGCGGCCGTACGCCGCCGCCACCAACGATCCCAACCCGGCGTACCTCGACGGCACCTACGCGCCCCCGCTGTTCGGCGTCGTGCCGACGTGGGAGGCGTTCCAGGCGATCTGCGACGACCTGGTGCCGCTCGAGTTGAACCCGATGATGCTGCACGCCGAGCACGACATGCGGTTCCACCGCCCGCTCGTGCCGGGGATGACCCTGTCCACGACCTCCCGCGGCTACAGCTACCGGGTGGCGCGCTCGGGCACGTGGATCACGGCCCTCATCGCCAGCGAAGACCACACGGGCCAACCCGTGCTCGACCAGTTCGCCACCGTCTTCGTCCGCACGATGCAAGGCGCCGGCGACTGGGGCCCCGAACGGCCCGCGCACGGCTTCCCAGAGGGCGCCCGCGAGCATCTCCGGGCGGAGGTGAAACGCCACGTCGACGACGACCAGACGTTCCGGTACCGCGACGCGTCGGGCGACGCGAACGCGATCCACGTCGACGAGGAGTTCGCCCGGGCGGCCAAGCTGCCGGGCATCATCCTCCACGGACTGTGCACCATGGCGATGTGCGGGTCGGCGGTGATCGACGAGGTCGCGGGACGCGATCCCGCCCGCCTCGCCCGTTTGGCCGTGCGGTTCTCCAAGCCCGTCTTCCCGGGCAACGACCTGCTCGTGTCGTTGTACGGCGAGGGGTCGGACGGGACGTGGGCCTTCGAGGCGACGGCGGGCGGGAACAAGGTCGTACGGGACGGGCTCGCGGAGTTGAGGGACTAACCGGCGATGCCCGTCCTCCGCCTGTTCGCCGCCGCCCGGGAAGCCGCCGGCGAGGCGCGCCTGGAGGTCGGCGGCGCCACCGTCGGCGAGGTGCTCGAGGAGGCCCGCCGCCGCTACGGGGAGTCGTTCACGTCCGTGCTGGCCAAGTCCCGCGTGTGGGTGAACGGGCAGCCGGCCGAGGACGGCATGGCGCTGCGCGAGCAGGACGTCGTGGCGATCCTGCCGCCGGTCTCCGGGGGTGCCGGGGCGGCAACGGCGCACGCCGGGGCGAGCCCACTGGCCGCCACCCCGGCACCCGCGCTGCCC
>JBOGIC010000182.1:0-4010 GCA_050744985.1 Acidimicrobiales bacterium | reverse complement strand
CGACGGCCACGACGGGCACGACGACCGCGACGACCGCGCCCGCGCCCGCGCCCCAGACGTGGCGCACCCGCGCCTCCGCCCCGATGGCCCGCCAAGAGGTGGCCGCCGCCGAGTTGGACGGCAAGGTCTGGGTCGTGGGTGGGCTCACCGCGTCGGACGCCACCGCCCGCGTCGAGTCCTACGACCCCGGGGCCGACCGCTGGGCCCGCGGGCCCGACCTCCCGATCACCCTTCACCACCTGACCGTCGTCGCGTACCGCGGTGAGCTCGTCGTGGTGGGCGGGTTCCAGGGCGGCGGTGGGGGCCTCTACGGCGGCCCGACCGACCGCGTGCTGGCCCTGCGCGGCGGCGCGTGGGTCGACCTGCCCCGTTTGCGCCGGCCGAGGGGCGCGGCGGGGGCGGCGGTGGTAGGGGACCGGATCTACCTGGTCGGCGGGCGCGACAACAACCTGCTCATCGCGCCCACCGAGGTGTTCGACGGCACGTCGTGGCAGGACCGGGCGCCGATCCCCTCGCCCCGCGACCACCTGGCCGTCGCCGCCGACGGTCGCGGCGTGTACGCCGCCGCCGGACGCCTGCTCGACCCCAACGCCATGACCGGCGCGTTCGAGCGCTACGACCCCGGACGCGACGCATGGGAGACCCTCGCCGCCGTGCCCACACCGCGTGGCGGGCTGGCGGCGTCGTTCCTCGGCACGCGCCTGGTCACGAGCGGGGGCGAGAGCGCGTCACGCGTGTTCCCTCAGGTGGAGGCGTACGACACCGCCGCCAACGCGTGGTCGGCGCTGCCCAACATGCCCGTACCGCGCCACGGCCACGGTGGGGCGACCGCCGGCGGCGCCGTGCTGACCCTTGTCGGCGCCACGTCGGCGGGCGTCGACCCGTCGGCCGTCACCGAGGCGCTCTCGTGACCGATCCCGACCGGCTGAGCCTGATCCTGACCACCCTGGGCCAGGACGGCCGGCGCATCACCGCGGGCCGGCGGGCCGTGGTCGAGGCGCTGGTCGGCGCCGAGGGCCACGTGTCCGCCGACGACCTGGCCGAGCTCGTGCGCCGGTCGCAGCCCGGCGTGCACCGGGCGACGGTGTACCGGACGCTCGAGGCCCTCGAGGACGCGGGCCTGGTCGAGCACGTCCATCTGGGCCACGGGCGCTCCGTCTACCACCTGGCCGACGACCTCCACCAGCACCTCGTGTGCGAGGCCTGCGGCGCGGTGGAGGAGGCCCCGGCCGAGTTGCTCGCGGGCGTCGCCCGCCGCCTGCAGCGCGAACGCGGGTTCGTCATGCGCCCGTACCACTTCGCCGTGCTGGGCCGGTGCCGGCGGTGCGCCGTCGCGCCATCCGCCGGGCCGCGCGTTCCGTAGACGGAGCATCAGAACCCATTCCCAATTGCGACCTGGTCGCAAGTAGGCTGCCACCAGTGGAACTCCTCCGACGGGCCGTCGTGCCGGCGGTGGCCGTCGCCCTGGGACTGCTGGCGGGGGCGTGTTCCACCAACGACCCGGCCGGCGGCACCCTGCGGGTGGTCACGACCGTGGCGCCCATCACCAGCATCGTCGCCCAGGTCGCGGGCGACCGGGCGAGGGTCGAGGGCCTCGTGCCGGAGGGCACCAACTCCCACACATTCGAGCCGCCCCCCAGTGCGGCCCGCGCCCTGTCCCAGGCCGACATCGTGTTCGTCAACGGCCTCCAGCTCGAAGAGCCCACCAAGGACCTGGCCCGGAAGAACGCCAAGAAGGGTGCGGAGATCGTCGAGCTGGGCACGCAGACGGTCCGCCCCGACGAGTACATCTACGACTTCTCGTTCCCGAGGGACGAGGGCAAGCCCAACCCCCACCTCTGGACGAACCCACCCATGGCGCGCCAGTACGGCCGTATCGTCGCCGACGCGCTGGCCCGCCGTGACCCCGCCAACGCCCCCGCCTACGAGGCCAACTACGCCCGGTTCGCCGCCAAGGTCGACGAGCTCGACGCCGCCATGGTCACCGCGACGGCGACCATCCCGCCCGAGCGCCGCACGCTGCTGACCTACCACGACGCCTACGCCTACTTCGCCCGGCACTACGGGTGGACGGTGATCGGCGCCATCCAGCCGTCCAACTTCGACGAGCCGACGCCCAAGGAGGTGGCGGCGCTCATCACCCAGGTGCGGCGTGAGCAGGTGCCGGCGATCTTCGGCTCGGAGGTGTTCCCGAGCCCGGTGCTGGCCCAGATCGGGCGCGAGGCGGGGGTGCGCTATGTCGATGTTCTACGCGACGACGACCTCGTGGGCGATCCCGGCCATCCCGAGCACTCCTGGCTCGGCCTCATGCGCTTCGACTTCGTGGTCATGGTCGAGGCCCTGGGCGGCGACGCCTCGGCCCTGAAGGCGCTCGCCGTGGCCGACACGGCCGGCGACCGGGCGAGGTACCCGGTGTGAGCCCGCCCCTCGTCCGCGTCGACGGCGTGACCGCGGCATACGACGGCCGGCCCGTGCTCGTCGACGCGTCGCTCGAGCTCCGGCCCGGCGCGTTCACCGGCATCGTCGGACCGTCCGGCTCGGGGAAGACGACGCTCCTGCGCTGCATCCTCGGCTCGATCCGGCCGGTGGCGGGGAAGGTCTGGCGCGCCCCCGGATTGCGCGTCTCCTACGTCCCCCAGACCGAGACGGTCAACTGGAACTTCCCCGTGACGGTGGCCGAGGTCGTGCAGATGGCCCGCACGCGCACGCGCGGAGTCGCCCGGGTGCGGCCGTGGGCCAGTGCGCCGGAGCGGCGCGAGGTCGGCGAGATCCTCGACCGGCTCGGGCTGGGCGGGCTCGGGAAGCGCCACATCCGCGAGCTGTCGGGCGGCCAGCAGCAGCGCGTGTTCCTGGCCCGGGCGCTGGTGGCCGACCCGCAGCTCGTGTTGCTGGACGAGCCCACGGCCGGCGTCGACGTACGCACGCGCCACGACGTGCTGCACCTCCTCGCCGAGTTGAACGACGGTGGCCTGGCCATCGCCCTCACCACCCACGACCTCAACGGGATGGCGGCCCACCTGCCCTACCTCGTGTGCCTCAACACCGAGGTGATCGGGGAGGGGAGCCCGGACGAGGTGCTCACCGCCGACGTGCTCGAGCGCACCTACGGCGCGCCCATGGAGGTGCTGCAGCACGGAGGCATGCCGGTGGTGGTCGACACGTACGACAACGTCATTCCGTTGCGGGGATACGGATAGCCGGCATGGACACGCTCCTCGAACCGTTCCAGTTCGCGTTCTTCCGCCACGGGCTCATCGTCGCCACCCTGGCCGGCGCCCTGTGCGGGCTCATCGGCGTCTACGTGACGTTGCGGGGCATGAGCTACATCGGCCACGGCCTGTCCCACGCCATCTTCGGCGGGGCGGCGGCCAGCGCCGTCATCTCGTTCAACTTCTACCTGGGCGCCGGCCTCTGGGGCGTCGCCTCCGCGCTGCTCATCGGCCGCATCACCCGGCGACGCACGATCGGCGCCGATGCCGCGATCGGCGTCGTGACGACCGCGTCGTTCGCGCTCGGACTGGTGTTGCTCAACCGGTTCGGCCAGGTCCGCAAGAGCATCGACGCCGCCCTGTTCGGCAGCATCCTGGGCGTGTCGGCGACCGACGTGTGGGTCGTCGCCGGCGTGACCGTGCTGGCGGTGGCCGTGGTGTTCGCCGGCTACCGCAAGCTGTTGTTCACCACGTTCGACCCCGAAGTGGCGGAGGTGTCCGGTGTGCACACGGCACGAGTAGACGCCGTGCTGATGATGCTGCTCGCCGTGGCGATCCTCGCCACGATGAAGGTCCTGGGCGTCGTCCTGATCGCCGCCTCACTGGTGATCCCGGCGACGGTCGCGCGGATGCTCACCAACAGCTTCGCCCGCATGCTGTGGCTGTCGGCCCTCATCGGGGCGCTGTCCGGTTTCGCCGGGATGCTGCTGAGCTACCACCTCGACGTGTCGTCGGGGGCCGCCATCGTGCTGGTCGGCGCGCTGCTGTTCGGCGCGGTCTTCACCGTCACCGGGCCGCGGC